>SFQZ01000115.1 GCA_004562915.1 bacterium | reverse complement strand
ATCCAGAGGCTGTAGAGGCATAAATCGCTATTTTGTTAGCTGAAGTATTGAATTTTCAAGGTGCAAAGCCCTTTTTAGGTATGGGAAGTCTTAGTTATTAATTAATTTAGCAATTTCCATTGCATCATTGCCAAGAATAATTTTGCGATATATTTCGTTTACCAGATTATTTCCATTTTCTAAATATTGCATAAAACTCTTTTCTTGTTTTATGTATCTATCATATTTATTTCTATTTATCTCTTTTGTGCTGCTCATTTGTCCGCAATTAATTAACAACAATTCCATTTCATTAAATGGATTCGATAATATTTCTGCTTTATTTTTCGAACTACTATATAATAATAATCCATTCGACATACATGAAACAAAATCCATTTTCCCAACTTGACTTTTCAACTCATTATATTCTGTCTCATAGCACAATTCACATATCACATTCTTATCACACTCAATATTATAAAATGTAAAAATCTCTGCAAAAAAGCTAGTTAAAAGGTAAGCGATGAATAACCACCCCGGCTATTCATGCTCCTGATTTTGTGCGATACTTTGATCAGGAACTGTTTAGGCACTCCTGATAAAGTTGGAGCAGTTTACTTCTGTTTTACAGGTCACAAGTCCTGATTCAGATCCAATAAGTACAGGAGGAGTGACTTATTCATGTCAAATGTAAAACAGAAACGACATCCCAGACGGCCGGACCAGGAATGGCTGGATCTGATCCAGGAATGCCGTTCCAGTGGGATGACGGACAAAGCCTGGTGTGAAATGAACCATATCCAGCCCAGCAAGTTTTATTACCACATCCGAAGGCTGCGTAAAAAAGCATGTGATATTCCTGAAAATTCCAAATCAGCCTCTTTGGAGCACCACGAGATTGTAAAACTGCAGTTCGATGATCTGACTGTCCCTGTCCATGACCCATCCATACAAAATCCGTCGAATCCGTCTCCGGACAGCAGTCCTGCGATACGGCTGACCTTTCGGGGATGCGGTATTGAAATACTCAATTCTGCAGCGAATGAGACCATCGTGAATACCCTGGCAGCGCTGCAGTCCCTGTGTTAGGTGACCTGTCCGGTGTGAAAAATTTTTACGTGGTGACCGGACATACTGATATGCGCAAGAGTTTTGATTCGTTGATGGCGCTTATACGTGACACCTACCAGCTGGATCCCTATTCCAAATCCGCTTTCCTGTTCTGCGGCCGCGACAGGAGAAAACTGAAATGCCTGTATCATGACCGGGATGGCTGGGTGCTGCTTCATAAGCGGCTGGATGGGACAGGCCGGTTCCAATGGCCACGGTCACCTTCCGAAGCAAAACTTCTGACAAGACAGCAGTTAAGATGGCTCCTGGAAGGCCTTTCCATCGACCAGCCCAAAGCGATCGGAGTCACGGACAACAGAAAAAAGGATTTTTGATTTTGTGTAAAACAGAGAAATTTAAAAATCTTTTTTCTGCCAGTTTTTTCTTCTGCTGAAAGTTATCAACATCTGTTTTTACAGGGAAAAGAGTTATGAAGATAAGTCTTTTCCCCGTATGCACAGTTGTGGATAATCGGTCTGAAACCGGAAAAAAACAGTGTTTTCCTGACCCGTTTCAGGTATTGATGTATTAGAAAACAGTTCGTCATTTTTACCATAGCCCGTATATCGCCGGTTTGCTCTTTTCCATGTCTGAACCTATAATGGAGATATCAAAGGAGGAGCAGTACCATGCCGATAAACACTGATGATTACATCCAGATGCTGAAACAGAATAATGAACAGCAGGCGGAACAGCTTAAGTTACAGACAAAAATGATCGAGGATTTAAAGGATACGATCACAAACCTGAACGCCACGATTGCAAACCTGCAGGAAACCATTGAAGGTCTCAGACAGAAGATCTACGGTACATCAAGTGAGACAACCGTCTCCGGCAGAGACTCCTCTAAAAGCGTTATGCAGGATGGCACCGATGCAGAAACAGTTGTCCTCGAAACCGGAAAAGAAACGACCGTCAAAGAACATATCCGCAGGCCCCGCAAGAAAAGCCTGAGGAAAGATCTGTATGATTCGCTTCCCATACGGGAAGTTCACTGTGATGCACCGGAACAGGACCGTTCCTGTCCGGACTGCGGCGCATCGATGGAGCATCTGGGATATAAATTTGTCCGGGAAGAACTGCGTATCATACCTGCCCGGATCGAACGTGTCCGGATCATGCAGGAGACCATGGTCTGTCCTGCGTGCCGGGAAGAGCTGGATACCACGATCACCTCTTCAAAAGTGCCTGCCGCCCTTCTGCGTCACAGCCCGGCCTCAGCATCCATGGTTGCCTGTATCATGTATCAGAAATCCGGTCTGGAACTTCCGTTCTACCGTCAGGAACAGGACTGGCTTCAAAAAGGAGCACCGGTGCCGCGTGAAACCCAGGCCAACTGGTATAATACCTGCGCCCTGAAATACCTCTATCCGATCTACGAACGCCTGCACCAGCTGCTTCTGGAACGGGAAGTGATTCATGTGGATGAAGTTCCATGCCAGGTACTGAAGGAACCGGGGAAACGGGCACAAAGCCGTTCGTACATGTGTTATGTGCTGAGTTTTTAAGGAAGACCAAAATACGCAAGAATGGCATATTTCGGCCTTTTATTCCAAAAACTCATAACATAATCATTTATCTTACATTCTTAATGAAATCGGGTATGTCCTGATTTTTTGAAGACGATTGTTCAATTGCATTTGATATACTCGTTTCAGTTTTTCTTTCTTTCAGTATCTTTGATACAGATCCTTGATGGATTCGCAGATATATCTCTGTTGTCTGAATGGATTCATGCCCCAAAAAGTTTCTTATATATATGAGTGGTACCCCAGCTTCAAGCATGTGAACTGCTTTGCTATGACGGAAACTGTGTGGGGAATAATCTTCTTCCTTAAAGTGATTCGGATTATTACTTTTTGCCAAAGTTACATATTTGCAGACAAGGTTTCGGATACATGCAGTTGTTATTCGGTCAGACCGCTGGCTTGGAAACAGATGCTCATGCCGGTTATCTTTCAAAGTTTTTCCTCTTTCTTCCAGATATCTTTTTATCAGTTTCACAACATCTGAAGAAATGGGGATTTCGCGTGTTTTGTTTCCTTTCCCGTGAATCCTGATAGTGGAAGTTTTAGCAAAAGTTATATCACCGATCATGATGTCACATACTTCCTGAGCTCTTGCACCGGAATCATAAAGCAAAGCCAGTAATGTAACATCCCGGCTGCCTGATTTGCCTTCAGTTTTAGGAGTACTCAGCAGAATCTTAATCTCTTCTGGAGAAAAATACGGAAAAACCGTTCTGGGAACCTTTGGCGTCTGTGCCTGGGAAACCGCGTTGTATGCACTAAGTGCATTCATTTCACGACCGGAAGCGTATTTCAAAAATGAAGATAATGCCGATATACGTTGTTTTTGGGATGCTGCACTATAATTCTTTTCGTTCTGCAGCCATAGTATATATTCGTCCATGGTCTTTGCAGTGATATCGGAATAGTTAATTCTGTAATGCGGCTTATCTTTTTCATCCTTGAAAAACTGGAATAAAGTCAAAAAACCATCTGCATATGAGGCAATCGTATTTTTTGAGCATTTTTTGTTTGATGGCAAATATACATTGAAATATTCCGCAAGCTGCTTTATAAATAGGGTCTGCTTCATTCCGATACCTCCGGGAACATCCCTTTATTAAATTCCTCCATTTTAGCCAGAATATCCTGACTGTTTTCAGTTGTCATATGGAGATAGTGTTCAGTGCCATAAAGATTTTCGTGCCCCATATATGTAGAAAGTATTGGTACCTCGCTGTACATATCTAAGCCTTTACTATCTAACTGTCGAAAGGCTGCCACTGCGAAACTATGGCGTAAGCAATGTAGACAGATATTTCTGGAATGTTTTGGAAGATCAGGTTTCTCTATACCGATATATCGGATATATTTCAGAAATGCATCTCTTATCCATGAACACGAAATTGGTTGTCCAGTTTCCGAAGGAAAAAACCAGTTTTCTTTTTGAGGAATTCCACTTTTCAAATATATTTTTACACTCTCTGTCAACGATTCGTGCATGGGAACGAGTCGGTCTCTGTTTCCCTTTGCGTTTCGAACATGAATAATACCGTATTCTAAATCAACATCTTTCGTTTTCAGCAATCGTACCTCATTTAATCGAAAACCACAGCCGATGTACATTCGCAGCATTACACTAAAACAAGCAGCATTGTGACGATATTTTTCAGATCCAGAAATCACCATGTCATCTGCAGCCTGTATCAATGCAAGCAGTTCGTCTTCATGAAATATATATGGGGAATAATTCTTGTTACCGATTGTTTTCTCCGGTATAAAAGCACTGCATCCAGACGACTGCAGATACTTTGCAAACTGTATGTAGGTGGAAATATATATGTTTACCGTATTTACATTAAGTTCCTCAGGGAGAGATGCAATCCATCCGTCAATGATGTCTGGTGGAAGACTCTGGCTATTAAATCCAGTTTCCTGTAAATACTTATCAAGTGAAATAAAAATGTGACGTACTTTTGAAGTTTGGTAGCCTTGGCTTTCTCTTAATTCCAAATAAGAATCCAATTTTTTCTTCAGGCAGCTTTCAAACCCGATGATATTTTTCATTAGTCAGATCACCGCCTTTCATGGAAATAAGCCATTATCTCATTTGAGAAACCAGGTACTTCCATAGCGCATTCCCTCAGCCGTTCTGTTTCGACACGGATATAGTGTCTGGCCACATCGGGAGAAGTCTGGCCTAATACCTGCTGGATTTCCGGGTAACTTTTCCCTTCAGCAAGAAGCTGGGATGCCAGGCTTGATCTCAGAGCATGGGCACCATGCCTTCTTGAAGATGCATCTATGCCAGATCGGGCAATAGCTCCGGATACAACGGCATAAATTCCCTGTGTGCTTAAAACAGAAGCAACCGGTCGTGGCTTAGTTAAGAAAACATTAGGAAGGCAGGAGTTCGGCCTTGCATTATTAAGATAGTCTTCCAGAGCTGTAGATATCTCATCTAATATCGGGTATTCAACAAGGATATCAGTCTTTTGCTGTATCACTCGTATAATGCCTTCCTTGCGTTGAATATCATCAACCTTCAGGCCCGCTATATCGCAGGATCTAATTCCCAGTTTTGCAGCCATCAGAACAATACAATAGTTTCTCTTACCAAGGCATGTGTTCCTGTCCATTGAACTCAGGATTTTTTCTATTTCTTCCACAGTGTAGACAGAAGGAACCGGTTTACGGCGTGGGACTGATGGAATCCACAGACTGATATCATTTTCAATAAGCCCATACTTGCAGGCATATCGAAAGAACATCTTCATTGACTTATGAAAGCCTGCTTTATCGTTTGCTGCTGTAAATCTTTCATGGATATATTCTGCCTTTATCATTGAGATATCGGTGATTCCTATTGATTCCATATGTGACAGAAATCTGGCAATTAAATGTACGTGGTGTCTTGTGTTGGTGGTAGTCTTTCCGGTTTGAATAAGATAATCCTCATATCTGGCAACAATCTCATCATAACAAGAAGTTGCATAAGGCTTTAATCGTAGTTTTGTGGGCCTCCAGTGGAAATCTCCGGTCAATGCATGATTTATTCGCTCGATAGAATTCCGAACCAAATCTGTCTGCTCCTTTGACTGATTTTTCATTTGGATCATCATCATAAAAGATTCACCTGCTTTAACAGAATACCTCCCCTCAAAATGTTCATCACAATATTTAACTAACGTATTGTAGATGGGCTTGACATGATGGTCTACACTTTTGCGGGAATATCCATCCGAACACATTTCTTTGAGGATTTTTTCGGATAATTCGGCACAATTTTTAGTTTCTTCTTTCAACATAAAAACCTCCTTTAATTGATGTTGCTGATGCAATCACATCATAAAGGAGATTATATTATTATGTTATGAGTTTTTGGAATAAAAGGCCGAAATATGCCATTCTTGCGTATTTTGGTCTTCCTTAAAAACTCAGCACATAACACATGTTATGTAACTAGTCACATAACATGTGGATCTATCTGAGCGGAACAGATGGTCTCCCTCCGATCGTTCTGTATGATTACAGGCCGGGAAGAGGTGCCGAGCATCCGACCGGATTCCTGTCCGGATTCAAAGGAATGGTCCATTGTGATGGTTATTCCGCATATGGAAAGCTTTCCGATGTGATCCTCGTATGCTGTCTTGCCCATGTACGGAGAAAGTTCTTTGATGCAATCCCGGCATCAAGACGAAAAGCATTCCGGCTGTTGGATATCAACTCAGATGAGGAGATCAGCCAGGCGGATATCACGCTGGACGATTCCCTGATCCCTGCTGAAAAAGGCGTGGTTTACTGCAACAGGATTTTTTATAAAGAAAGGCTTTATAAAAACATGGATCCTGAAAGCAGAAAACAGGAACGGCTCAAAACCGAGAGTATCCTCTGGGAAGAGTTCTGGACATGGCTCGGAACACTGAATCCGGCAGGCGGAAGCAAGCTGGAGAAGGCGGTGAACTATGCCCAAAATCACAAGGAAACCCTGATGAATTATCTGCTTGATGGAAGATGCGAGGTATCGAACAACGCGGCGGAAAGAAAAGCAAAAGCCTATGTCATGGGGAGAAAGAACTTCCTGTTTCATGGAACCGTTGACGGTTCTAACGCAAGTGCCATCGTTTTGAGTCTTATCGAAACAGCAAAGGCAAACCATTTAAACGTCTATCAGTATCTCTACACACTGCTGCTTTATATGCAGGACTATAAAGAGGAGCCCGCAGGCATTGAACAGCTGCTGCCGTGGAGTGAATTTGTATATAGTAAAATAAAAGTACCTCAAATCGGAAAGTAAAATTCCCAAATATCGGATTGGGAATTTCCCAAAATAAAGCAGGACATCTTGAACCACTTAACCAATACCATTATCCTTTGGTAGAGACCAATCTATT
>SFQZ01000114.1 GCA_004562915.1 bacterium | reverse complement strand
GACTTGATAAGCCCGATCAGGATATCCTTTATCGCTTCCGTAATTCTCTCAATGATGGTGTTCATCTACCACTCCTCTTAAGAGAACAATGTTGCCAGCTGTGGAATCAGGGTAGTTCCCAGCAGCATGATTCCGGCACCAGCCATCAGCTGTTTTATCCCCATATAAGTGAATTTATTTGCCAGATTTGGCATGATAACGAGCCATATTTGCCCGTTTTTTAGAATATAAAAGATAATTTTCTTAATTTCTTGATCTGTAATAGTCTGTGACCACCTCCCCGCATTCGGGGAGTGGTCTGAAATTGAAATGAATTTCTACATCAATTCTGTTATCTTGATTTTCATAAACAACAATTTTTTTAATCAGCTGGTTCAGTATCTTGGCATCCAGTTCCTCAATCTCTGCATACTGGGAAATGGTCTTCATCCAGCGTTCCGCCTGCTCATCATGTTCCTTATCCTGTCCCAGATAAGCTTCATCTTCTGCAATCTGTTTCTGCAATTCCTGCTGTTCCGCCTGTGTCTTGGCAAGCAGTGAATTGAAAGTTGCTTCTGCCAGCTTACCGGAAAGCACATCCTCGTACAGTTTGGAAATCATACGTTCTGTCAGCTCCAGACGTTCACTGTTTCTTCTTATTCTTTCCCCTAATGCTATGCGTTCTGCATCCGCTTCCTGTTGTATCATTCCCTCCAGCTTTTCTGTAATGTCATCCCTTCCGGAAAGTGCTGCCTTTGCACAGCTTTGGATTGTCTGGAGTACCAGATCATACAGGTCACAGAAATTGATCCTGTGCTGGCTGCAATGTCTACTGCTATGATGGACATAAGTACTGCAGGAATAAATTCTCTGCGGTTCTTTTGCATTGGTCATCCTGCTGACTAATGCGGAACCACATTCTCCACACTGCAGAAGCCCGGCGAACAAACTGTATTCGCCATTCCCATAGGTACGTTTCCGGCTTCTGATTTTATTCTGCACCAGATTGAACTGCTCTCTGGGAATGATTGGTTCATGAGTATCCTCTACCAATACCCATTCGTCTGGTTCTTTCTCCCGGATGGTGCCAATCTTGAACTTATATTCTACCTTCTGAGAAGCCATACATCCGGCGTAAACCGGATTGCTTAAGAAAGATTTGAGTCCCGTCTGGTCCCAGACATATTTCCCATTGACCGGGTCTTTCTTTTCCCATTTTGTATAATAGTTCCGGATACCTCTTTTCCGGTTCCACCATGTAGGACAGGGAATTTGCTCCTCTTCCAGCCGATTTGTGATATAGTTCAGGCTGTGTCCGCTGGCTGCATAATCGAATATCTTTTTTACAATAGGAGCCGTCTCCTCATCAATAATCAGATGATTCTTGCAGTCAGGGTCTTTGAGATAACCAAAGGGAGCCACACACCCGGTAAATTCTCCCTTCTGTGCTTTCAGACGATAAGAAGCATGAACCTTTTTGGAAATATCCCTGGAATACATCTCGTTTAAGACATTCTTAAAAGGAGCAATCTCATTATCGCCGTCATAGCTGTCCACGTTATCATAAAGTGCCACATACCGGATACCATTCTTCGGAAAGAATTCCTCCATCAGATATCCTGTCTGCACATGGTTCCTGCCCAGTCTGCTCTGGTCTTTTGTAATGACCAGATTGATCAGACCATTCTCACAGTCTTTCAGCATTTTCTGAAGGTCAGGACGATCCATGTTAAGTCCGGTGTAGCCGTCATCCTGATATACTTTATACACCTTCCATCCCTGTGTTTTGCAGTACTCCAGCATAATCTCACGCTGGTTGGAAATGCTGGCACTCTCCCCGCTTAACATGTCATCCTTAGAAAGCCTGCAGTAAATGCCAACTCTCCACTGTTCTGCCGCTGATTTTTTATTGTTCTGATAAATATTCATGTTGCGTTCCATAATCGTTGAACCTCCGTAACTGCATACCCTACGCAGATTTCAGATTACTGAACTCATGTTCATTATAATCTATATCTGTCGTTTTTGCAAGATTATCTTTTTTTTTTGTGTGTCTTATTTTATCTGCCAACAGCCCCATAAATACATCGGAAGCTTCACGCTCCCCCTCAAAACGTACACGAACATGAATCTCTTTCTTCTTTTTCGCCATAATGTCCCCTCCAATTTCTGCAATAAAAAAAGCAGCTAATCCATTTTTCATAGAATAACTGCTCGCTTTCTGATCCCATATTTAGTTTTGTTGTCCAATAAATCCAGATGGATTTATGAAAATATCATGAATTTCTGATTTTTTATTGATAAAAATCCAGATTGGTGGTACATTAGATATAGAAAGAGCACCCACTCCAAAGTGGATGCCTCTCGAGATGGAACTTTGTCCTTACGGACACCGCCTATCCTGTGGGCCGACAGGATAGGCTTTTTTTATTTCTTCTTGTGCTTTCTGTCGAGAAAGGCAAGAAACGCAACAATCAAGCTGCCAAAGGCAATCAACAAAGTTAATATGCCAATAACAAGAGATAAAATCTCATATGCTGTCATAATCACGCACCTCCCTTCCTGTTTATTCCGTCACCATAAAGGCTTCGTTCTGTAAGGCTCGGGAGGCTACCACCCCGTCATGGGTAACTCTTCCATGGCATTTCTGCCATGGAAGCATCATACCATCAATATCCAATGTTTTCAATTACCATCTGCCATTTTTATCCAAAAACCAACCATATTCTATCTAATCTGCAACGTGAATTCTTTTGCCGGCAGACGGCAGGCGGCAGACAGGGTATCTATAGAAACTGCCTGCATCAGTTAAAATCCTGCCGCCTGCTTCTTAAATTTGACAGTGTTTTCTTTCTCACTATTTGTACCGTATTCCAGTTTTTCCTTCATCCGGCTCCTCACTTCACGCATGGTACGGGAAGAAATATCCTGCTTTTTCGCCAGAGTATCCATTTCCTGGATAGTAACTTCCTTCCCATCTGCCAGAAGTTCTTCCATCAGCTTTGTTCCACGTTCCAGCTTCGTCTCTACCTGCCTTCCCTCTTTTCCATTTAACAGGTCATCAGCATTGATATCATAACCCCCTATCCATCGGAAACCACCTTCATCTCCCAGCTTAAACGCCAGCGTTTCCCCCGGCGGAGCAAGGGAGCTTTTTTCATGGATCAGGACTCTTGTAGTCGGGTCTTTTCTGACTTTTCCAATAAATAGAAGGCTTCTGACTGCCGCCATAATGTCAATGGAGCCCAGCCCCCGGTAGGTACTCTGTGTGCCACTGGATTTGTTCAGATGTCCGATTAGTACAATAGCACAGCCGGTGCGCTCTGCAATCATGCCCAGCTTCCGGAAGATTGGCCGGACTTCATTCGCCCGATTCATATCCACATCTGCACCGATAAAAGCCTGTACCGGATCAAGAATCAGTAAACGCACATGGTTCTGGTTAATGGCTTTCTCAATCCGCCCATCTGCTAAGGTCAGTGCTTCTTCCTCATCATCAATGACCATCACACGAGCAAGGTCTGCTCCCGATTCCACAAGTCTTGGCTTGATGGTATCCCCCATCCCGTCTTCTGCGGTCTGGTAAATTACATTAAACGGCTCTATCTCCTCCATGTTCGGCAGGTATCTCCGGTTTGTGCAGGCTGCGATCAGCTTCATGGAGAAATACGTCTTTCCTTCTCCGGGATTTCCCTGTATAATCGTCAATTTTCCAAAAGGAATATAAGGAAACCAGAGCCATTCCACATCCGTTGCTTCTACATCTCGGTAATAAATCATGGGGACTTTCTGTTCTTCTTCCGGTGCTTTCATGACGATTGTTTCTGCAATTGGATTTGATTTCTGAAAATTATCTTTCTGGCAGACAATTTCATTCCAATCCTTTAACAATGGTTTTAAGCGCATAATTCGTTCACACTTTTGAGCTGACTCAGCCAGATGTTCACATGCTTCATTCCCTGCCTTGTCATTATCAAGGCAAAGAAAGACAGAAGTGATCTGGGGGCTGGCAGAAAGAAAAGCTGTCAGTGCCCGATCTGATGTGCCGCCCAGACTCAGATAGCTTCTCTGCTCCCAATCTTTTGGAAATAACTGGATAAAAGAAAGAAGATCAATGGGAGCTTCAAATACAAAAAGCTGACTATCCGTTCCCCGATGGCAGAAACCATACGCTTTCTCAGAACCGGCAACCTCTCCCCGAAACCGTCCTTCGCCAGTTCCTCTGACGTGAGCATATCGTGGAATACCGGACAAATCCTTCCCAACAAAAACAACATTATGATTTTTTTCATCCTCATAAATTCCACCGCTGTCAATAAAGTGCTGCACAAGCTTTTCGTTCAGTGCTCTTTCTTCTGTCAGGTATTTCATAATCCTGTTTTCATTGCTATTCCTCTTTGGGAGACGGAACTCAGGCGAAGGGGCGGGGATGCCCTGATATGGGGCATCCTTCGCCTCCCGCCTTTCTTTTCCTTCTTCCCCGAGCAATTTCTTTACTGCATCCGGAAAGTTCAGCCCGTAAAATTCCATTACAAAATCAATCGGACCGCCTCCCATTCCCCGGCTATGGCGGAACCAGCAGTTTCCACGAACGGTAATACTGTCATGCGCCATCCAGCGGTATTCTTTTCCGCTCTTTACTAATTTCTCTCCCTGTGACTGTAAAAATAAAACAAGGTCAGTGGATTTTGCCCGCCTGACCTGTTCTTCTGAATACTGCATCTATCATTCCTCCTTAAAGACTGATATCACTTCTCTTTATTTTGTTCTTTGCTGCCGTTTTTTCTTCCTCCGCTTTCCGGATTGTTTCTTTATTCCGGTTCAATTTTTGCAGGATGGACGGCTTTTCTTTTTCTGCCCGCCCAGTACCATCAGCTGGAATTTGTACTTTATCATCCAGCATAATATCTATACACTTGCGTACTTTTTTCACCATTTTCAGCTCCTCTGCATAGGGTGTAAGGTCAGAATCCGAAATTTGGTTTAACTGGGAAAGTTCTGTCTGTTTCTCCTTCCATTCTGACAGGGGCAGCTCCCCTTTATCATTCCGGTATGGCTTCAGCCTTCTCTCGCACATCCGGTACAGATCAATCTCCTTCTTGTGTTCTGCATAATATTTCTGCTTCATTCCTTTAAAAAAAATCTTATTGTACTTGTCCATCACAGGCTGTATCTTTTTCATCTTCCGGTCATAATCCAGAAGCTCCCCGCACTGGGATATCTGTGTTCTCCTGGATTTTATCTCTGCCCGGATACCGTCGGCAACCGTTTGCAATTCTTCCATTTTTGCATTTAAGCCTTCCACTGTGGTAATCTGGTTTTCTGTCAGGTAATTGACAGCCTCTGAAAACTCCTTCAGATTGGTAAGATGTGCCTTTTTATTGCCATACAGATAAGTATCCGCCACCTTATCACGTTTATCGTAATAGTCCAAAAGACTGTCGATGATTGTCGGATTGTTCCTGCGATACAGTTCCTCACTGACCTCCTGCCGGAACGTGACCGCCCATGAAAGAGATTCCTTGATCTGTATCCAGATTTCATTTAACCTGCGGATTGCCCGGTTCAAATCCCCTACCACAGTACGGATTCCTTTTTTCTCCATAGCCCGGACTTCGTACCCCTCATGGACGGTCGGGATAAGTTCTATCCCCTGTTTTTCATACGACCGGTGATCAATCCTGGCTGCCAGACCATTCTCCCGGAATTTTGTATTAACCTTCTCTGCCCATGCCTTTCTCCATTCCTCCAGAAGCTCTGGTGAATTCCATCCGGTAGTGGAAACTGCATTAAAAATGTATTTCCCATTACTATCCCGGATACGGTTCCCGGCTTCATCCAGTTTGTACTCCCGCTTTTGTTTCTTTCCCCACGTCCCATCCTCTTTTATCGGACGAATGGGAACCAACACATGAAAATGCGGATTATCTGCAATCTCCGATTCATCCGATAGACCATCGTGAACTGCCATATCCACGATCATCCCCCTGCTTACAAACTGCTCTTTGCAAAAATCTTTTGCAAGCTGAATGTTTTCCTCCATTGTCAGCTCATTCTGCAGGGCAATATCAAAGGAATATGCAAGCTGTGCCCGCTTTCCTTTTTCTGCAAACTCCACTTCATTCCACAGTGTCTGGCGATTAGAAAAACGTTCCGGAACATAATCAGGAAACATAATTTCTGTATAAACCACACCCTGCTTTTTTGTGTAATCATGGCATTTCTCATAATACTCACTGTAAAGCCTCTGCCCGGAAATATATGCTGCGGAGTTGACAGCAGACTGCCCTTTTCCTCTGGATACCTGCTTTACAGAAAAATGATAAAGCGACATTTACTCCTCCTCTCCGAAAGCCATCCTCTGTGCGTAAAACTGAGAATGACTGACCGCATCTTCCACAACTTTCCTCACATCATTGTTGTCAGAAAGATTACGCAAAAGCCATTTAAACTCCTCATCCGATAGAACCTCTGTATTCGGAAATACCTTTTCCCATTCAGCTCCCTTAACGATCAGCCTGTGGTTCCTCACTTTTCTCTTTGCTATCTTCATCTGCTGTTCCGCAAGATTCATTCTTCGTTCTTCCACCTCAATTCTATACTGCGTCTGCTCTAAATCCTGTTGCAGTTTCTCCATTGGTTCTTTCTTCAGATTTTTCATTTTCTTCGTCTTCTCCTTCCCTGTGTTTCATTGACTGATACAAAAAAGCCGGTATGAATTCTGTCTTATAACTCACACCGGCTCCCTGCCCTTCATTTTGAATAAAATAATGGGCAAAACAAAAGACACCAACTTTTTACGGTTGATGCCTTTTGGCTTACTCGTTATTCAATTTCAAAATCATTTTCAGAATTTTCTTTCCCATTTTGTTGAACTGAAAATTCATTTTTCATTTTTCCATTTTGTAAAATTATAAATAGCTTGACTTAAGAACAAGATTCCCAGCACAATGACTATTATGCATGTCTTCAAGATTGATTGAAAGGTAATATAAAAACATATAATTAAGACAACCATTATCGGTAACATCCACAACGTTCTAATGAATTTTCTTCGGTAACTTAATTTCCAATAACA
>SFQZ01000020.1 GCA_004562915.1 bacterium | reverse complement strand
ATCTTTTTCTTTTTAAAAGATAAATTTCAGGGGCAGATGTGATCCGCATGGATCACATCTGCCCCTGTGTAGAACTATCTATTTCCCGACAGCCCCCTTTTTTGTTAGTTTGCAGATTTTGCTGCCATTTTTTTTCTGTTATTGATTTTCAATATAATAACAAGAACAAAACCTATAATAGAAAGGCAGCCGGTGATAATGAAAAGAATGTTATAACCAGTAACGCCCGGGTTGTTATCAAGAATAGAACCGGCAGCGGTATATCCGAAGATTTCAGGAGAATATCCTACTACAGAGATGATTCCGGAAGCGGTTCCGGCAAGTTTTTTAGAGATACCGATCTCATCAATAGGTGCAAAGTACAGAGCCTTAACTGCAAGAAGGAACAGACCCTGCAAAACAAAGTTAACAACTACGATTGGCAGCATTCCTCTATTAACAGGAATCAGCAGATATGAGAATGAGAAAATCGTCATTCCAATGAATCCGTACTGCATGAAACGAATAACACTCTTCATCTTACTTGCCATCAGTCCTCCAAACAGTGAGCCGACCATCATCATAACATAAGCACGGAAAACACCAAGAAGAGCGGCAGAAGAACTGCTCATGGAGTAAACTTCAGTAAAGTATGGTGTCAGGTAACCAAAGATCATTACTGCAAGGTAGTTACATGCAACAATGAAACCGCAAAGCCATACTCTTGGGATTTTAGCGACAGCTTTGAAATCTTCCAATGAAACAGTGCTGACATCTTCTTCACTGATTTTCGGATCTTGAACAAATAAGATTACGAGAATACCGCCAACGATCATCATAATACTGTAGAATACGATTGCGCCGGAAAGACCTTTTGCTTCATCTACAAACTGAGAAAATACAAATACGGAAGCGAGAGCGATGAGAGTTCCGACCAGACCACGTCCGCCTTCCAGGAATCCGAATAATTTGCCTTGTTCGTCTTCGTTCCCTAGATTGTTTGTGATTTTTACCATAGAAGCCCAGAATGTGAAAACTGTAGTAATACCAAATAAAGCATGAATAATCAGCAATGAAGTATATCCGGGCAGTGTTGCATACCAGAGACCAACGGCACCGGTACCAAAACAGGAAAATACAATCAGTTTCTTTGGTGATATTTTATCTGCAAGCATACCGCCCGGGAAATAACAGATAAAGTTCATAAGACCATACATGGTAAGCAGTAATCCTAACTGTGTTTTTGTTGTGCCGGTTGCAGCCTGCAGTGTTGAAAAATAGATGTCTTTCAGGTATGGAAGCTTTGTAATCATGCCGCCTACCAGAGATACAACGATAAGAACTACCCAGCGCTGTAACGCTTTTGATTTAAATTGAATCATGTCTTTTTCCTCCTTGTGAATTGAAAAATCTCTTTCTTTTGTTGCTGGTATGTAAATAATTCCCCCCTTTATCACCAGACTTTTTAAAGTGACATCAGTATATCATTGGAAATTGTCGAAAAACATATCTTCATTAGTGAAAACATATCATTTTTTGGGAATGAAATCTGACGAAAAAGGAAGGAAACAAAAAATGATATGAAATCAGAAAAAAGGATATGTTACTACAAAACGTTAGTTGATATACTTAAAATACAGTCAGAGAAGATAGAAAGATAAAAGAAAGAGGGGAAAAATGTGAAGAAAAAGAAAAAATACAATAGAAAGGAGAGTCTTGCAGCTTGTGTTTTTATCCTTCCTGCTCTGATACCGTTGCTCCTTTTCTGGATCGGTCCGGTATTTTATTCTGCCGGATTGAGTTTTACAGACTGGGATATGATATCTGAGCAAATCAATTTTATCGGTGTGGATAATTACAAAAGTCTGTTGGAGGATCCGGAATTTTACAGAACACTAAAAAATACATTGTTTTTTTCCATAGGAAACATTATACCTACCATTTTATTTGGTGTACTGATTGCATTGGCACTTTGTATGGTGAAACGGGGTGGATTTTTTAAAACGATTTTATTTTCTCCGTACATTACGCCGATGGTAGCGGTAAGTATTGTGTGGTCCTGGATTTTTGAACCGAGAGTTGGAATTTTTAATTATTTATTTTCTCTTGTAGGCCTGTCGGGACTACAGTGGACACAAAGTTCAGATACGGCCATGCTTTCGGTAGTCATTGTTACCGTATGGAAACAGATCGGCTGGGCGATGATATTTTATGTGGAAGCAATAAAAAAAGTTTCGCAGAATATCATGGAAGCGGCATCAATAGACGGAGCAGGAGGATTTGTCAAATTCATCAGGATTATCTGGCCATCAATTTCACCGACCACGTTTTTCCTTGTAATGATCACCACGATCAATTCCATTCAGGCTTATGACCAGATTCAGGTGCTTACGCAGGGAGGACCTGCAGGTGCGACAAGAACTTTGTTATACTATTTCTATATGGAAGCATTTGAAGCATTTAATACCGGAAAGGCTTCTGCAGTGGCGGTTATTATCATATTAATCACTGTTGTATTATCCATAGGAGAAACAGTGGTATCTAAAAAATATGTACATTATGATTAGGTGACGTATGAAAAAGATAAAGAATAATATTAGTAAAATCGTGCTGTATCTGGTTTTGGCAGTAAGCAGTTTTACCATTGCCTTTCCTTTTTTATGGATGATCAGTAACTCCATAAAAACAAAAGACGAAATCTGGGCAATGCCTCCCGAAGTGCTGCCGAAGATACCGCAGTGGATAAATTATCTCAATGTATTGCGGGAGGGGGACTTTTTTAACTATATGTGGAACAGCACAAGTACCGCAGTGATCTGTACAGTGATCGTATTGCTGAATTCTGCTATGTTTGCTTATGCACTTGTGTTTATCCGTTTTCGTGGAAGCCGGATTCTTTATATGCTGATTCTGGTAACCTATATTATGCCGGCGGCTTCTACGTATATCCCGTCTTATATTCTGATTTCCAAAATGGGATTGATGGATACACACATGGGATATATTGTATCAAGTTCGGCAAGCATTTTTAATATTTTTTATTATCGTACAACATATCTGCAGATTAACAGCTCCATTATGGAAGCTGCGAGAGCAGATGGGGCAGGCCACTGGCAGCGTTTCTGGAAAATTGTGATGCCATTGTGCATCCCTGCAACGGTTACTCTGGGAATTCTTTCCTTTATTGGAAACTATAATAATTATTTGTGGCCGTCCTTGATTATCAAAGATAAGGAGAAATATTTTGTCAGTATGGGGTTAAAAGCATTTTTCTCCGGTTATGGAGCTTATGGTATGGAGTGGGGGTCGATCATGGCTGCTTGTTGTGTAGTTGTTGTACCGTTAATTTTGATCGTGGCATTTGGACAAAAGTGGATTATAAAAGGAATCACCAATGATTCTGGTGTAAAAGAATAGAAGAAGAACAGGAGGAAGAATATGAAGAAAAAAATGATAAGTCTATTTCTGTGCGGAATGATGGCAGTTACAGCAATTGTAGGATGTGGAGGTTCCGGTGAGACTGAATCAGAAGAATCAGGCAGTGAAGTGGTGGAGATTGAATTTTGGTATGGTCTTGGCGGAAAACTTGGTGAAACCATGGAATCCATTATCAATGATTTTAATGAGTCACAGGATGAAGTGAAAGTGACAGGGGTACAGCAGTCCGACTATGCAGAAACCAAGCGGCTGGTACAATCGGCAATCGCATCCGGTAAAGTACCGGCAACTGCTTTATTTACCAATCAGTATCTGCAGCAGTTTGCAGAAAAAGGAACTCTGGAATATCTGGACAGTTATATTGAAAACGATTCAGAGTTTCATAAGGAAGATCTGGTAGAATCATTGATGGATTACTGTCAGAATACAGAAGGAAAAGTGTTTGGGCTTCCGGTATATGGAACAACGCAGGTTATGTATTATGACAAGGCTGTTTTTGAGGAAAATGGAATTGATCCGGATGAAGCATTTGCAAATTGGCAGAATCTGGCTGAAGCAGCGGAAAAATTGACAGTAAAAGAAAATGGAGAAACGGTTTTCTATGGCTGGGAGCCTATGTATGGGGTGGAAAATCTTAAAGACATAGCATTCAGCAATGGAGGAAAGGTGCTGAGTGATGATGGAAAGACGGTATTGATTGATTCATCGGAGTGGGTGGAATCCTGGGAAGCAATTCGAAAATGGATTCATGATGATCAGATTATGGGAATTCATTCCGGCGGAGACGGATGGGAGTATTGGTATAAAACAATTGATGATGTTATGCAGGGACGCGCAGCCGGATATATAGGTTCCAATGGTGATCAGGGTGATTTAGATTTCGATAAACTGGCAGCACATATTCAGCCGGGATTTGGTGATCATGCTCCTTCACCGGTAGCCGATCCGATCACCTGTGCAATTTTAAATAAGGCTTCAGATGAACAAAAAGAAGCGGGATTTAAGTGGATATCTTATTTGACAAGTGTACAGGGAACTGCAAAGTTTGCGATGAATACAGGTTATACGCCGGTAAGGACTACAGCATTGGAAGATGAAGCATTTCAGGCATACCTGGAAGAAAATCCACAGGCAAGGGTTCCGTTGGAACAGCTGGAATGTGCACAGAGAAACTTCTCCGATCCAACGAATGGAAAAATCGATCAGGCTCTGAAAGATGCGGCAGATATGGTAGAAATCGAAAATATTCCGGCAGAAGAAGCATTGAGGATTGCCAAAGAAACAGCACAGAAAGCACTGGATGAATACTGGGCTTCAAAATAATAATTAAAGGAGAAAATATAATGAAGATCAAATATTTGGGAACTGGCGCTGCTGAGGGAATACCAGCACTGTTTTGCAGATGTGCGACTTGTAATGAGGCAAGAAAAAGAGGAGGAAGAGAACTCAGGACACGTTCACAGGCAATCATTGATGATAAAATATTGGTGGATTTTCCGGCAGACAGTTATTTTCATATTCAGCATTACAACATGGATTTTTCAAGCATTGCGCATCTGTTGATTACCCATTCACATGATGATCATTTTTATCCGTTTGATCTGTTGATGCGTCTGCCGATCTATGAACATGATATGGGAGCAGAGGTATTACATATTTATGGAAATGATGTGGTTGGAAGTCTTTTAAAAGAGGCAGCAGACAGATTTTGCGTTCCGGAAATCTGGGATTATCTGCAATTTCATGAGGTAAAACCATTTGAAAAGTTTGAGATCGAAGACTATACGATTTATCCGATGCCGACAAAACATATGAAAACAGAAACAGCTCTGATTTATCTGATAGAGCATAACGGAAAAACAATTCTTTATGGAAATGACAGCAGCATGTTTTACGATGAAATATGGGAGTTTTTGGAAGGGAAAAAGCTGGACTGTGTCAGTCTGGACTGCACTATGGGAAAACATCCAATCGATCCAAACCATATGGGATTTCAGCATAATCTGGCGATTCGTGATAAGTTGATGGATATGGGATGTACAGATTCGGATACCAAATGGATCTGTGTACATTTTTCTCACAATGGGGAGATGCTTTATAAAGAAATGACAGAATGGGCAGAAAAAGAGAATTTTGAAGTTGCCTGGGACGGAATGGAAGCGGAGTTTTAGCAGGTAAAAGGTTTATTGACATAAAAGATAGCTGAGTTTATGATGACTACATGAAATTATAATATATGGACAAAGGAAATTTATGAAAGCAATGATTGAAAAACTGAAAAAAACGTCTCTGATTAAAAAGATTATAATCATTTATGCAGTTGTAGTTATTTTTCCGGTATTTATGCTGGTCAGCTATCTTTCAATGTCTCAGTATGAGAAGCTATACACAGAAACTGTAAGCAGTAAGCAGCTGGCTTTGGAACAATTGACGCAGAGCATTCAAAATTCACTGGCAACGGTAGAAACGCTGTCTCAGAATCTGGCTTATCGAAGTCCCATTGCATCTCTGATTTCCAGAAACAATCTGGAAAATTTTCCAATATGGACGAAGCGTTCCAGTAATGAAATTATAGATGCATTACAATATACATTAAAATATCAAAACAGGGGAATTGAAGATATAAATATCTATACAAATAAAAATGAGTTATGCGATCAGGAGAATTTTTACAACATATCGCTTTTGTATGGATTTGATTTTTATGATAATTTTCATGAACAGCAGAAAGTTGCTGATTTCTACTTTCTGGATAAAGAAACGACAGAAAAGTATTTTGCAAAAAAAGATATGAATGCATCTATAGATGAACTGTTGCTTTTTGTTCGTGATATACGGAATGAAGAGGACGATGTTTATTCAGGATTGCTTGTTTTTGAAATAGACCCTGAAAAGTTTTTGCTTTCCCTTCAGGAAAACAAGCGAAATGAGTATAGTATTTATTTTACCAATACCAAGGACTTCTGGGGAGAACCGTTAAGTACCAACGTGATTTCAGCCATTCAGTCTTCTGTTGCGGAAAACACGGTGAACTTCTCAGAAGTATCTTTTGGACATCTGTACAGTTATATCAAGGATTATAAACTGGTAGTGATTGACAGAAACGCGATTGAGAAAAACAGTTACATCATACTTGCTCTTCGGATTTTTGTATTGTTCAGTCTGCTCATTGTGGTACAGGCTCTGTGTCTTCATATTTTGATTAAATATATTATGAA
This sequence comes from bacterium, assembly GCA_004562915.1. Taxonomy (GTDB): domain Bacteria; phylum Bacillota; class Clostridia; order Lachnospirales; family Lachnospiraceae; genus Oliverpabstia. The sequence continues at coordinate 50,538 of SFQZ01000020.1, read as the reverse complement.
TAAAATCAACAAAAATATCAACGAGATGGACAGAATTGTGGCAAATGGATTTGAAGGACAGATCCCTGTTGATGAATGTGATGAATTCCGTACCATCACTATGCGTTATAATGTCTTGTTGAATAAAATTCAGACTCTGATTTCCGATATGATCAAAAAGGAAAGTGATAAAAAAGAAGCGCAGATTAAGGCTCTGCAGTATCAGATGAATCCACATTTTATCTATAATACATTGAGTATTTTTGCATCCAATGCGGAGGACAATGGTAATTTTAGATTATCGGAGGCTATTGCTTATTTTGGACATTTACTTCGTTATAATATAAAAAATACAGGAATGTTTGCCACTGTGAAAGAAGAAATGGATAATGCATACTCACTGGTACAGGTATACAGTATTCGTTGTGAAGGAAATCTGGAACTGGAGCTGGACGTACCTCAGGAATTATATCCTGTGGAGATAATAAAGTATCTGCTTCAGCCAATTTTGGAAAATTCTATTGTGCATGGTGCGAAAAAGAATCAACGAACATGGATCAGGATTAAGGCAAGGTATTTTGGAAAATTTCTTGTGATTGAAATAGAAGATAACGGAACAGGTGTTGATAAAGAGTATCTGGAAAAAATTCGTGAAAATATTGTGGAAGGAAAACAACTGGAGAATACGATTTCACCTAATTCTTCCTTTATAGGACTGCGAAATATTTACAAAAGGCTGCAGTTAATTTATGGAGAAGAGGCGGAATTGTTGATTGACAGTAAGATAGAAGAAGGAACTGTTGTAACGATCAAGATACCAATAAAGGATTTTGAAGAAAGTGAATGAAATGAAGTTTTCAGTGTTAGTTGTAGATGATGAATATCATATCTGCGAAAATATATGTTCAAAAATAAAGATGATGAACATGAAAGAAATCGGTGAGGTTAAAACTTGTTACAGTGGGGAAGAAGCGCTGGAAATCTGCAGAGACTATAAACCGGAAATTGTAATCACGGACATCAAAATGGGAGAGATGGATGGGATCGAAATGATTCGACAGATGAAAAAAATCCTTTTTCCCGTGTGCTTCATCGTTCTGAGCGGATATGATGATTATAAATATGTTCGAGAAGCGTTTCAGGAAGGGGTGACAGATTATCTTCTGAAACCAATTCTGACAAAACAGTTGCATGATATGCTCCAGCAGCAGTGTGAATGTCTGTTGAATAAGACCAACTATTCCGGAGAATCAAGAAGTTCGCGTGTTACAACGGCAGAAAAAATCTTTGAACAGTTGTCCAGACCGGTGGATGAAACTACTCTGGATAAACTAAAGAAAGAAATCCCCAGTGAAACCGATGACTGGAAAATATGTATTGTTAAAATAGGTTTTGAAAGATCAATGTCTGAACAAGAAATTAATAAAATAATTAATCTGATATATGATCTGGAATATGATAAGAAGGAATATCAGTGTTTGTGTTCGGCTCGTACGCGTCAAAAAATTGAGCTTCTGCTCTCTAGTGACGATATGGATTATGACGTGCTGCCGATCTATGGAAAGCAATTGATAGAGGAGATTATAAGCAAAGGTTTGGGAATGCCTGCAATTGGTATCAGCAGTTGTGGAGGCATTTCAGAAATATATCGTTTGAATTATGAATGTGAAAATAATCTTTGCTATCGGATGACGGAAGGATATGGAAAGCTGTTTTCTCAAAAAGAGCAGAAAAAATCTATGGAAATACGAGAGAGATTGCGAAAGAGTACTTCCAACTTGATTGAGAATCCAAAACTAATGCTTCATACAAATATCTGGAAACGAATTGAAGTGGAGATCCGCATGCTTCAGATTTCGGAATTGAAGAGATATTATAATTTTGTTACTGGTCTTATCTATTCGGCAATATCATCTTCAGATAAAGAAAAATCGGAGGTGGATACAGATTCCATTTCTTTTTATGATATTACTTCTATTGAACATTTTGTCGAAGTCGTAAAACGGAAGATTCTGGTATATGTAGATTTTATGGAAAGAAAAGAAAGCCAGGGAAATATTATGGATGAAATCTGCGAATATATTGATCAGAATTTTACTGAGAAACTGGTGCTTTCAGAAATAGCAGATAAGTTTTTCATAAGTTATTCACATCTGAGTAAAATGTTCCATGAGACATATGGGGTGTCCTTTCAGGAGTATATGATTTCAAAAAGAATGGTGTATGCGGAGCAATTATTGCAATGTCCAACCATGAATCTTCAGGAAATTTCGGAAGCTGTCGGTTATAATAATGTATTTAATTTTTCAAGGGCATTTAAAAAATATTATGGAGTGTCTCCGACTTTTTACAAAAAGGCCGGAAAAAACGAAACAAATACATAAATTCATATATGAAAATCAGGAGGTGTGAAATATGCTATATACGTCAGTAAACACTGATTATAACAATGATATACAAAATTGGGATGAAATAGAACATCAGATCAAATGTCTTGCGGAGACTGGTTTTACTCATACATCATGGATGCATAATTGGGATGGTGAATATCTTTATAGTCCAAGTGAAATGTTTTATGCACGGGATATGCTGCGGCATTACGGACTAAAAGCGCACACAATTCATGCGACCGAGGGAAGTTTTCGAAAAGATTATAAAAGTTCCAATCCATATATCCGGGAAGCGGGCGTAGAGCTTTTGAAAAACAGAATTGATTTATGTACGCAGATTGGTGCGGATACTATGGTGTTGCATATGGCGTTACCGTTCAGAGTATTCCGCAAGTGTAAAGAGGCTAAAAAAGATTATTATGAACAGGTATTTAAATCTTTTGATGAGGTACAGCCATATGCAAAAACGGCAGGTGTAAAAATTGCAGTGGAAAACCTGCTGTTTGCTCCGGCAGAAGATCAGAGGGATCAGTTTGAAAGGCTGTTTGAACGATACGATCGGGAATTTATAGGATTGTGTTTTGATTCCGGTCATGCAAGTATCATGTTCCAGGATAATTATTATGAGTTATTGGAGAAATATTATGATCGCCTGTATGCCACACATTTACAGGATACGGATTCCATACCGAGGGAAGATCTGGATAATGATGAAAAAGTACTGACTGCGGATAAACACAGATGTCCATTTACCGGAGTGTTGGACTGGAATCAGATTGCTTATTGGATCGCGCGGGCACCTATTGATTTACCGGCTGATTTTGAAGTGTGTCTGCAGTATGGAACTAAATACAATTCTCAGGAAAAAGAAATGGCAGATTTAAAACAGGCGTATGTTTATGCGGAAAGATTTTATCAGATGGTGTTGGATGAAAAAGCAAAGATAGTATAATTTTAAATATAGAATAGTAGAATAGTTGTCCAGGGAGGGTATTGCAAATTGGCAATACCCTCTTCATTTTTATCAAAATATATGATATTCTATAACTATCTATGGGCAGCTTTTGAATTATGCTCATGAGAATGGAGGCATTCTATGAAATTAACAAATTTATTGGAACGTTTGGAATATACATGTCTGCAGGGAACGACAGACAGAGAGATTGAAGATGTTGTAGCTGATTCCCGTAAAGCAAAAGACGGATCACTTTTTATCTGTATCCGGGGAGCTGTGGTTGATGGGCATACATTTGCGCAGACGGTGGCTCAGCAGGGAGCGAAAGTTATCGTTGTGGAAGAACCGGTGGAGGTGCCGGAGGATGTGACGGTGATTCAGGTAAAGGATACCCGTTACGCCATGGCTGTGATCGCTGCTGCATATTACGGCTATCCGGGGGATCATTTGAAAGTGATCGGAATTACCGGAACCAAAGGAAAGACCACAACTACTTATATGGTGAAATCGATTCTGGAAAATGCGGGATATAAAGTGGGTCTGATCGGAACCATTGAGACGATCATCGGTGATACGGTGATTCCATCCGCCAACACTACGCCGGAATCTCTGCTGGTTCAGAAGTATTTCCGCCAGATGCTGGATGAGGGATGTGACTGCGCGGTGATGGAAGTTTCTTCTCAGGGCCTGATGCTTCATCGGACAGCGGGATTTCAGTTTGAAATTGGTATTTTTACCAATATTGAGCCGGATCATATTGGACCAAATGAGCACACCAGTTTTGAGCATTATTTGGAATGTAAGAAAATGTTGCTTCGTCAGTGTAAAATTGGGATTGTCAATCGTGATGATGAGCATTTTGAAAAAATCGTCGATGGACACACTTGTACACTTGAGACGTATGGATTTTCACCGGAGGCTGATCTGCGTGCAGTGAATCCAAAGCTTGTGACAGGAAAAGGTACATTGGGAATTTCTTATCAGCTGGATGGATTGCTGCATTTCCCGGTAGAAATTGATCTTCCGGGCAAATTCAGTATCTATAATTCACTGACTGCTATTGCCATCTGCCGTCATTTCCATGTATCTGAGGAAAATATCAGAAAAGCGCTGAAGGTAGCTAAAGTGAAAGGCCGTATTGAGATGGTGAAAGTGTCAGATGAATTTACACTGATGATTGATTATGCACACAATGCCATGAGTCTGGAAAGTCTTCTGACAACGCTGAAGGAATACCATCCCCATCGGCTGGTCTGCCTGTTCGGTTGTGGAGGCAATCGTTCCAGAGACAGAAGATTTGAGATGGGTGAGGTATCCGGAAAACTGGCTGATCTTACGATTATCACATCAGATAATCCGAGAAATGAAGAGCCTCAGGCGATCATTGATGATATCAAAACCGGAATCGGCAAAACAGACGGGAAATATGTGGAGATTATTGACCGAAAAGAAGCGATTGCTTATGCGATCCATCATGGAGAACCGGGAGATATTGTGGTATTGGCAGGCAAAGGACATGAAGATTACCAGGAGATCAAAGGTAAGAAATATCCCATGGATGAAAGGGTATTGATTCAGGAAATCCTGGATGAAGATGCCGGGAAACGGTAAAGGCGGACCGGATGAGTGAACAGAAATGGTTTGCCGATATAATTGTTGATATAACCAGTGAAAAGCTGGATCGTACCTTTCAGTACCAAATTCCACCCGAGATGGTGGGAATTCTGAAACCGGGAATGCAGGTTTCGGTTCCATTTGGAAACGGAGGAAGGACGATTCGGGGATATGTGATCCGGATTACAGATTATCCTTCTTATGAAATGGAAAAAATGAAAGAGATTCTGGCAGTGGAAGATAATACCAACAGCATAGAGTCCCGTTTGATCGCACTGGCGGCATGGATGCGAAAGCAGTATGGATCCACTATGATTCAGGCATTAAAGACGGTACTTCCCGTGAAACAGAAGATCAGACAGCGGGAAGAACGGTGGATTTCTCTGAAAATCACCAAAGAGGAAGCAGAAAAACAGTTGGAAGTTTATAAGAAGAAGCACCATGTGGCCAGACAGAGGATTCTGGAAGCCGTGTTGGAGGAAGGACAACTGTCTTATACGCTGGCAGTAAATAAACTCCATGTGGCGGCAGGAGTTCTGAAAACCATGGAGGATCAGGGAATTTTTCGGATCCAGTCGAGGACAGTGTACCGCAATCCGGTGCAGGAAGCAGAGAGCGGATTGGAAGTTTTTACTCTTACGGATGAGCAGCAGAGAATTACAGATGCGATCCTGGAAGGATGGAAACAAAATGATGACAGACCCTGCCTGATCCGGGGAGTTACAGGAAGCGGAAAGACGCAGATTTATATGGAACTGATGGACAAAATCATTAAAGAAGGCAGACAGGTGATTCTGCTGATACCTGAGATTGCGTTAACATATCAGACAGTTTTGCGATTTTATCATCGATTTGGAGACCGGGTATCGGTTCTTCATTCCCGGCTGTCACAGGGGGAACGTTCAGATCAGTTCGAGAGAGCTAAAAAGGGGGAGATCCAGATTATGATCGGTCCCCGGTCTGCATTGTTTACACCGTTTCCTGATCTGGGTTTGATTTTGATTGATGAGGAGCATGAAACTTCTTATCAGAGTGAGACCACACCCTGTTATCATGCCAGGGAAACAGCCATCGCACGGGGAGAGCTTGAGAACAGCCGGGTGGTGATGGGAAGCGCAACACCGTCGGTAGATGCGTATTACCGGGCAAAGCAGGGGAGGTATCGTCTGTTTGAGATGGAACATCGTTATGAAAACAGAAGTCTTCCCATTGTATATACGGTGGATCTCAGGGAAGAATTAAAAGAGGGAAATCGTTCGATCCTGAGCAGAAAATTACAAACGGGCATTGAGGAGAGACTTCGAAAAAAGGAACAGGTGATGTTGTTCTTGAACCGACGGGGATATGCGGGATTTTTGTCATGTCGTGCCTGCGGAAGTGTGATGAAGTGTCCGCATTGTGATGTGTCTTTATCGCTGCATCGGCATGGAAGGATGGTCTGTCATTACTGTGGATATGAAACCGGACAGCCGGAGCGATGTCCCAGATGCGGATCCCCTTATATTGGAGGATTCCGGGCGGGAACTCAGCAGATCGAGGATATTGTAAAAAAAATGTATCCCCAGGCGAGAGTCCTAAGGATGGATCTGGATACCACGAAAAAAAAAGAAGGGCATGCGCAGATCCTTTCTGCATTTGCCAATCAGGAGGCTGATATACTGATCGGCACCCAGATGATCGTTAAGGGGCATGATTTTCCCAAAGTAACACTGGTGGGAGTCCTTGCAGCGGATTTGTCTCTGAACATCAGCGATTACCGTGCCAGTGAGAGGACATTTCAGCTTCTGACGCAGGCTGTGGGCCGGGCCGGGCGGGGAGAAACGCCGGGAGAAGCGGTGATACAGACCTATCAACCGGAACATTACAGCATACAGGCGGCAATCCGTCAGGATTATCCCGGATTTTATCAGGAAGAAATAGAGTACCGTCAATTAATGTCCTATCCTCCGGTATCCAATCTATTTGCTGTAAGAGGCAGCAGTATGGATGAAGAACTCTTAACAGCAGGTATGGGATATATCAGGCGTTTTCTTAGGAAAGTTGACGTGGGAGGACATCTTCAGATGATCGGTCCGGCGGATGAACCGGTGGCGAAGGTTGCCGACATGTACAGACAAGTACTGTATATAAAACATGAAAATATGGAACAGTTGTTGAGAGCAAAAGATAAACTGGAACAGTATATTGAGATCAACAGCGGTTTTAAGAATATTAGGATACAGTTTCAATTTAATAACTAACTATAGAAAGTAAATGGAGGATGCAGAATGGCAATTCGTAAAATCAGAATTATGGGTGATCGCATTTTAACAAAAAAATGCCGCCCGGTAGATGAGGTGACACCGAAAATTAAAACCCTGATTAAGGATATGCTGGATACTATGTATGATGCATATGGAGTGGGTCTGGCAGCACCACAGGTGGGAATTTTAAAGAGAATCGTTGTAATTGATGTTGGAGATCGTCCGTGGGTACTGATCAATCCGGAAATTACGGAAACTTCCGGTTCACAGACCGGTGATGAAGGATGTCTGAGCCTTCCCGGAAAATCAGGTACGGTTACAAGACCGAATGTAGTTACAGTAAAAGCGTATGATGAAAATATGGAGCCCTTTACTCTGACAGGAGAAGGATTACTTGCGAGAGCTATTTGCCATGAATGTGAGCATTTGGATGGTATCATGTATGTGGAGCATGTGGAAGGGGAGCTTCATGATAATCAATATGACGAACAGGAAGAGGATGAATAATAAATGAGAGTTATTTTTATGGGAACTCCGGATTTTTCCGTGGGGACTTTGCGTGAACTGGTGAAAGCAGGTCATGAAGTTGTAGGGGTGGTGAGTCAGCCTGATAAACCGAAAGGAAGAGGAAAAAGCCTTATGCCCACTCCGGTAAAGGAAGCTGCACTTGAGCTGGGACTTCCAGTATATCAGCCGAAAAAGGTCAGGGAGCCTGAGTTCATAGAGATATTGAGCAAACTGGAACCGGAGGTTATCGTAGTGGTCGCATTCGGACAGATTATTCCGCAGGAAATCCTGAATCTGCCACCTTACGGCTGCATCAATGTACATGCGTCTCTTTTACCGAAATACCGGGGAGCAGCACCGATTCAGTGGGCTGTGATCGACGGTGAGCCACAGTCAGGTGTTACGATCATGAAAATGGATGCGGGGCTTGATACGGGGGACATGATCACAAAGGTGGTTGTGCCGATCGCGGAAGAGGAAACAGGCGGAAGTCTGTTTGATAAGCTGAGTGCAGCGGGTGCAAGGCTTCTTGTGGATACTCTTCCGTCCTTGAAAAATGGTACGGCTGTGTATGAAAAACAGCCGGAGGAAAGTCCCACACCTTATGCAGCCATGATTCAGAAACAGATGGGAAATGTTGACTGGAATCGTCCGGCTGTGGAGATTGAGAGATTGGTACGTGGATTGAATCCATGGCCCAGCGCTTACACAAAACTGAAAGGCAAAACACTGAAGATTTGGAAAGCACAGGTGATAGAGGAGTCTGGAAAGGATACTGCTTTGGCTCCGGGTACGGTAATTCAGGCCGATACCCAAGGCTTTTATGTAAAAACCGGACAGGGTATATTGAATATCACGGAGCTTCAGCTAGAGGGAAAGAAAAGAATGGATACTCCGGCATTTCTGCGGGGGTATACTGTAGAGACGGGAAGCGTTTTATTATGAAAGAAGAGAACCTGAACGGATTGATAGGAAAAGAGGAGAGAGCAGATGTATTATGGAATGGGTTATAGAATGTATTTTGATCCCACATACGTACTTGTACTGATTGCTGCATTGATTGCACTGGCAGCTTCCGGTTATTGTACATCAACGATGAGACGATACAGCCGGGTCAGAATTTCATCAGGTGTGACAGGGCAGGAAGCGGTGGAGCGTGTTTTGCACGCAGCCAGAATCTATGATGTGGGACTTTACAGGCTGGGTGGTACAGGAAGTTCATTTTACCGGTATGATAAAACAATTCATTTGTCTGAAGATCTGTTTGCTCAGCCCAGTATTACAGCGGTAGCTACAGCTGCTCATGAATGTGGACATGCCATGCAGCATGCCAGTGGATATGTGGTAAACCGGGTGATCAATTTTGTAAACCCGGTGGTACAGATCAGTTCTAATGCGGCGATACCGATTTTTATCCTGGGATTGATTTTTTCTCTGGAACCGCTTCAGACTCTGGGAATTATACTTTTTGGGGCAGTTGTAGTCTTTCAGCTTCTGACTCTGCCCTGTGAGATGAATGCATCCCGGAGAGCGATTGCTATGCTGAAGAGCACGGGGATCGTTCGCACAGAAGAAGAAATCAGAGGTGCGAAAAAAGTGCTGTTTGCCGCAGGTCTTACGTATGTGGCAGCATTGGCAGGAGCACTTCTTCAGTTACTGCGTTTGATTATTTTATCCGGAGGAAGAAGACGTGACGATTGAATCTGATGTAAGAGGCGCAGCCCTTGAAATACTTCTGGAGATTACTCAGGGAAATGAATACAGCCATATTGCTGTTCGCAATGCCCTTGATAAAATGCAGTATCTTCCCAAGAAAGAAAGAGCATTTATCAATCGGCTTGTGGAAGGAACACTGGAATACATGCTTCGGATCGATTATGTATTGGATCAGTATTCCAATGTAAAAGTTAAAAAAATGAAGCCGGTGATCCGTAATATTCTCCGCTGCGGTGTATATCAGATTCTGTTTATGGACAGTGTTCCGGACTCGGCGGCGTGTAATGAAGCAGTAAAACTGGCACAGAAAAAAGGATTTTATAGTCTGAAAGGGTTTGTTAACGGTGTTTTGCGAACCGTGTCCAGAGAAAAAGATCATATTGTATATCCAGTCAGGGAGAAAAATCTGTCAGAATATCTTTCTGTATGGTATTCTATGCCTTTGTGGCTGGTGGAGAGATGGCTGTGTGAATATGGATCTGAGATGACAGAGACGATGCTGAAAGAATTTCTGGCGGATCGACCGACTACGATCCGATGCCAGCTTTATCGGATGGATCCCGAACTGACAGTATCCAGTTTGATGAAGCAGGGAGCTAAGGTGGAAAAAGCACCGTATCTTCCCTATGCTTGGTATTTGTCTGATTACAGTCATCTGGCAGGACTGAAATCCTTTGTTATGGGAAGATTTGTGGTACAGGATATCAGTTCTATGCTGGTTACAGAGGTTGCAGCACCCAAAATCGGAGATTATGTGATCGACCTGTGTGCGGCACCTGGAGGAAAGAGTCTTCATGTTGCCGACAAGATGGAAGGATATGGTCATGTGGATGCCCGGGATCTGACGGATTATAAAGTGGAACTGATTCAGGAAAATATAAAACGGACAGGTGCGATCAATATCACAGCCAGTAAAAAGGATGCTACGGTAAGGGATAAAGAATCCCTGGAAAAAGCGGATATTGTACTGGCAGATGTTCCGTGCTCCGGGTTGGGTGTCATTGGGAAAAAGACGGACATTAAATACCGGGTGGATCAGGATAAGATTCAGGAACTGGTGGTTTTGCAGCGCCAGATTCTACATAATGCAGCGTCCTATGTAAAACCGTGTGGAACACTGATCTACAGCACCTGTACCATTACAAAAGAAGAAAACATTGAAAATGTGGAATGGTTTCTGGAAAACTATCCTTATAAACTGGAAAGTCTGGACCCGTATCTGTGCGAAGAACTACACAGCGAAACCACAGAAAAAGGATATTTGCAGTTGTTGCCGGGAGTTCATAAAACGGATGGATTTTTCCTGGCACGTTTTAGAAAAAAATAGAAATGTTATTTTGGTTGTGAGGGAGACGGAGAGTCAGAAGCATGAAAATGATTGCAGAGGCAGGGAGCGGGATGTCTCTGATATTAGTTTCATACCCGGGACTCTTTTGCTTAATGCACGAAACTAAATGAACAGTACACAGATTCCAGAAGAAGGAGTACACTATGGAAAAGCTGGACATTAAGTCTTTATATGAGGATGAGTTGAAGGAAAGGATGGTTTCTCTCGGGGAGAAGCCTTTTAAAGGAAAGCAGGTTTTTGAGTGGCTGCATAAAAAGACCGTGGGTTCTTATGGGGAGATGACGAATCTTTCTCTGAATCTACGGAATAAGCTGGAGGAGCAGGAACCGTTGGTGTGTCTGGAGCCTGTGGAGGTACAGACATCTAAAATAGACGGCACGCAAAAATATCTGTTCCGCCTCCGTGACGGCAATGTGATCGAAAGCGTATGGATGAAATATAAACATGGCAATTCAGTCTGTATATCATCGCAGGTGGGCTGCCGGATGGGCTGCCGTTTCTGTGCGTCAACCATAGGAGGGCTCACGAGAAATCTTCTCCCATCGGAAATGTTGGATCAGGTATATCGGATTCAGGAAATGACTGGGGAGAGAGTATCCAATGTGGTGGTCATGGGAACCGGGGAACCGATGGATAATTATGATAATCTGCTTCGTTTTATCCGCATATTGAGTGATGAGAAAGGTCAGAATATCAGTCAGAGAAATCTGACGGTGTCTACATGCGGAATAGTGCCGAGGATCCGTCAGCTGGCAGAGGAAGAGCTTACGATTACTCTTGCGTTGTCATTGCATGCGCCTACAGATGAGAAAAGGCGTGAACTTATGCCTATAGCATATAAATATTCTCTGACTGAAGTGATATCGGCCTGTAAATATTATTTTGAAAAAACAGGACGGCGGCTTACTTTTGAATACAGTCTGGTAGGTGGAAAAAATGACAGTGAGGCGGATGCAAGGGAGCTTGCAGCACTGATTGGCGGACTGAATTGTCATGTGAATCTCATACCGGTGAATCCGATCAAGGAGAGAAACTTTGTACAATCAGACAAAAAAGTGATAGAGAATTTCAAAAATAAACTTGAAAAATATAGAATAAATGTTACTATTAGAAGAGAAATGGGCAGGGATATCGATGGTGCCTGCGGTCAATTGAGAAAAAAATACATCGATATGGAGTGATTTTAGTTAGATAAAAGGGAGAATTTGTCATGAAATCGTATTCTGTGACAGATGTGGGACAGAAGAGAAGAGAAAACCAGGATTACGTATATGCATCCGAACAGCCGATTGGAAATCTTCCCAACCTGTTTGTGGTAGCCGATGGTATGGGCGGCCATAATGCAGGGGATTTTGCTTCACGCTGCGCCGTTTCTGTGATGGTGGAATCCGTGAAAAGAGATATGAGTTTTAATCCGATCAAGATTATCCGCCACGCAATTGAGACAGCGAATGAGCAGGTATGTGTACAGGCGGATCTGGATCCGCAGAAAGCAGGGATGGGAACCACCTTGGTGGCGGTTACTGTAGTCGGGCACTATGCATACGTAGCAAATGTAGGGGACAGCCGATTATATCTGTCGGATTCTCACGATATTGTACAGATTACAAGAGACCATTCCTGGATCGCTGAGATGGTTCGAAGGGGCGAGATCAGCAGAGAGGAAGCGAGAAACCATCCGGATAAAAACATCATAACCCGTGCAGTGGGAACAGGACCTTCCGTAAGAATTGACTTTTTTGATGTGGAGTTGGAGGAAGAGACCCGGATACTTATGTGTTCCGACGGGTTGAGCAATATGGTAAGTGATGATACCATACAGGAAATCCTGTGTGTGTCAGATGATATAGAAAAATCAGCCGAAAGTCTGGTTGCGCTTGCTAATGAAAACGGCGGCAGAGATAATATTTCGGTAATTATAATTGAACCATTTACAAACGAGGTGAAAGAATGTTAAAAGAGGGAATGATTGTAGGAGAAAGATACGAGATCATCAGCAGAATCGGAAGCGGCGGTATGGCTGACGTATACAAAGCAAAAGATCATAAGCTGAATCGTCTTGTAGCAGTGAAGGTGATGAAAGCGGAATTCAGCGAAGACAGGAGTTTTATCGCAAAGTTCCGGAAAGAAGCGCAGGCAGCCGCAGGGCTGGCGCATCCGAATGTGGTAAATGTCTATGATGTAGGGGAGGATAATGGCATTTACTATATCGTTATGGAATTGGTTCAGGGTATTACTCTGAAGGATTATATTACGAGAAAAGGAAAACTGACGGTAAGAGAGGCAACCAGTATTGCCATTCAGGTTTCATTGGGGCTGGAAGCGGCTCATAGAAGCAATATTATTCATAGAGACGTAAAACCTCAGAATATTATTATATCCACAGACGGCAAAGTAAAGCTGTCTGACTTTGGTATTGCTCGTGCGGCTTCTTCTAACACCATCAGTTCTAATGTTATGGGCTCAGTACATTATAGTTCCCCGGAACAGGTACGTGGGGGCTACAGTGATGCGAAAAGTGATATTTATTCTCTGGGTATCACCATGTATGAGATGGTTACGGGAAGAGTACCATTTGACGGGGATACGACAGTAGCAATTGCCATCAAGCATTTACAGGAAGAAATTGAATCTCCGAGAAAATATGTGTCGGAGCTTCCGTACAGTCTGGAACAGATTATACTGAAATGTACACAGAAGAGTGTGGATCGACGTTATAGCAGTATGACAGAGCTGATAGAAGATCTGAAGCATTCCCTTCTGGATCCCAACGGTAATTTTGTTACACTTACCCCGCTTTCCAGTCATGCACAGACAGTGATGCTTTCTTCAGATGAATTGGATGCGATCCGAGAAGGACGTTCCGGTTATGCAGTATCAAAAAAAGAGGAACCGAATTATCCTGAGTATGAGGATGATGACGAGGATGAAGACGAAGAAGACAACGAATATGATGAGGATGAAGATGACGACGAAGATGAAGGTGAGATCAGCTCCAAGCTGGAGAAAGCCATGACCATCGGCGGATTCATCATTGGTGCAATCATTATCTGTATTTTGATTTTCTTTATCGCAAAGGCAGCCGGACTGGTAAATTTTGGCAGTAAAAAAGAAGATGACCAGCAGATTGAGCAGGAGGAAGATCTGGATGATCTGGTAGATGAAAATGGACAGGTTCAGGTACCAAATCTGGTAAATATGACAGAAGAGAATGCACTTAGTGTTCTGGAACAGATGGGTCTGAAAGGAAATAAAATCGGCGAAAGTCAGTCTGACGCACCGGCAGGTACGATTATTTTCCAGGAACAGACAGCAGGGGACAAGGTAGATCAGGGGACTGTGATTAATTATACGGTAAGTGCCGGCACAGATTCTCCAACGGTACCGGCAGTGACGGGACTTTCACAGTCAGAAGCGGAGGCTCAGATAAAAGCACTGGGACTGGAGACATCGATTCAGCAAAGTTACAGTGATACAGTTCCAATCGGAAAAATCATCAGTGTGGATCCGGCGGAAGGGACACAGCTGTCCAAAGGAGCTACGGTAACACTGGTTGTCAGCCTGGGTGAAGAGAACAAGCAGGTGGCGGTTCCGAGCGTGATCGGACAGGATGAGGCTACTGCTAAGAAAACCCTGAATGATAATGGCTTCCAGGTAAATGTAGAGACTACCACGGAATCCAATGGGGTAGGTGAAGGATGCGTGGCAAGTCAGGATATACCGGCAGGAACAGAAAAAGATCCTGGAACAACAATTACTATTAAGATTTATCATGCACCGGCAGCTTCCAATGATCCTTCCTCACAGACACCGTCTGAAGAACAGGGTACAGGAGCAGTGGTATGGAAATGCAATGTAAAACTGGAACAGCCAAAGAATTATAGTGGTGGACCAGTTCAGCTGTCACTGGTACAGAATGTAAACGGACAGAACGTGGAGTCTGTCTTTCTGGAAGGAGAGACTATTACATTCCCGTATGTACTTATGTGGAACGCGGACATTATTCCGATGTACCATTCAAACAGTCCTGAGAGGATTCATATGCAGGGTAAAATAATAAAAGGAATTGCCGGATTCTATTACGTTGATGTGGTAGAATCCGGGATTTATGAGTGCAAAGCGAAAGGAATCTTCCGGAAAGAAAAAATGAAACCCCTGGTGGGAGATAATGTAAGGATAGAGGTACTGGATTCAAATGCGATGACAGGAAATCTGGTGCAGATTCTTCCGAGAGTAAACCAGTTGATCCGTCCGGCAGCGGCCAATGTGGATCAGGCACTGGTTATTTTTGCTGTCCGTCAGCCGGAACCGAATTTTGGGCTGTTGGACCGTTTTTTAATTGCGATGGAACAGCAGGAGATTCCAGTTGTGATCTGTTTCAATAAAAAAGATCTGGCGAAGCAGGAGGAATTGCAGAAAATCTGCGATATTTATGAAGGATGCGGATATCGCGTTCTGACAGTCAGTGCTGAAAAAGAAGAAGGAATCGAACAGATTCGGGCAATCCTGGAGGGAAAGACTACCGTGGTGGCAGGTCCGTCCGGCGTGGGAAAATCTTCAATCACGAATCTTTTACAGGAAGAAGTAAACATGGAAACTGGTGAGATCAGCAAAAAGCTGAAAAGAGGAAAGCATACTACACGGCATTCTCAGCTTTTGACAGTTGGTGCCCATACGTATCTGATGGATACTCCCGGATTTAGTTCTCTGTTTGTGGAAGGGATGGAAAAAGAAGAGCTTCGCATGTATTTTCCGGAAATCCGCAGATATGAAGGAGAGTGCCGGTTTCAGGGATGTGTTCACGTGAATGAACCGGACTGTAAGGTAAAGGCAGCAGTGAAAGAAGGAATCATAAGTACGGAACGATATGAAAGTTATGTAAGTTTGTATGAAGAATTGAAAGAAAAGGAAAAAAGGAGATATTGAGTATGTATGAATTAGCACCATCTATTTTGTCTGCTGATTTCAATTGTCTGGGAGAACAGATTCATCAGGTGGAAGAATCCGGGATTCGATGGCTTCATATTGATGTGATGG
This sequence comes from bacterium, assembly GCA_004562915.1. Classification (GTDB taxonomy): domain Bacteria; phylum Bacillota; class Clostridia; order Lachnospirales; family Lachnospiraceae; genus Oliverpabstia. Next base: position 34,749 of record SFQZ01000020.1, on the reverse strand, counting down.
ACGGCGCTTTTGTACCCAGCATTTCTTTTGGAATGCCGGTGATTGCCTCAATCAGGAAAAAAACGTCTCTTTTCTTTGATGTGCATCTGATGGTGGAAGAACCGGGAAGATATATACAGGAGTTTAAAAAATGCGGTGCTGATCAATTGACGGTACATGCAGAGGCGTGCAGACATCTGGACAGTACCCTGAGGGAAATAAAAAAGGCAGGTATGCGGGCAGGAGTCGCTATCAATCCGGCTACCCCGGTGTCTCAGTTGGAACATGTATTGGGAATGGTGGATATGGTGCTGATCATGACAGTAAATCCCGGTTTTGGCGGTCAATCTTATATCGACTATTGTACGGAAAAAGTCAGAGCTGTACGGAAAATGGTGACAGATCGGGGGCTTTCTGTGGATGTTCAGGTAGATGGCGGAATCAATGAAAAAACATTGCCAACAGTTCTTACGGCAGGAGCCAATATCATTGTTGCCGGTTCGGCTGTATTCGGATCGGATATTCAGGAAAATATAGAAAAGCTTTGCAGTATGATGGGAGAGCGGAAATAAAAGTGAAAACATTAATCATTAGTGGGGGCAATATCGAAACGGATTTTGCCCTTTCTTTTATCAAAAACATTGAGCCGGATTATGTGATCGGTGTGGACAGAGGAATGAAATTCTGTTATGAGCAACAGGTTCGTCCGGATTTTATTGTAGGAGACTTTGACAGTTTGCCCTATTCTATATTAGAATGGTATAAGGAGAATGGAGATATTCCTATCCGGGAATATAATCCGGTAAAAGACGCAACAGACACCATGATCGCACTGCAGACGGCACTGCAGAAAGGAAGCACAGAAATATGGATCCTCGGAGGAACAGGAACAAGGATCGATCATGTATTATGTAATATCCACATATTGAAAAATGCATGGCTTGCAGGTGTTCCGGCTTATCTCGTAGACAGCCATAACCGAATCAGTCTGCCTGTGGAGAAACACTTTACCGTACGAAAAGCAGAACAATACGGGAAGTACGTATCGTTTTTTCCGTTGGGTGAAGAGGTGCAAAGACTGACACTGAAAGGGTTTAAATATCCGTTGGAAGGATACTGTCTTCGAAATCTGGAAGGTTTGGGAGTCAGTAATGAAATCTCTGAGGATGTGGCAGAGGTATCCTGGGAGAATGGTATTCTGGTGATGATTCAGAGCCGGGATTAAAGAATCACTATATACAGGAGGTACAACATGAATTTACAGGAAAAACAACAGGCACTGGTTCAGGCTGTGGAGAAAATTGCCAAAAGAGAAGGCGCATACTGGAAAGATAATGAGAAAATGCGCCGCACATTTGAGAATTGTTATGTAAGCACGGCAAAGACAACCACTAAGTTTTTAGAAGGCGGGGAGGCATATGTATTTACAGGTGATATTTCTGCCATGTGGCTGAGAGATTCCTCCGCACAGGTAGTACATTATCTTCCGTTCTTAATGGAATATCCGATTCTGAAGGAGATGGTTCAGGGATTGATTGCCAGACAGGCCCGGTATATTCATATTGATCCGTATGCAAATGCATTCAATGAAGAACCTAACGGAAATTGTTGGGAAAAAGACTTGACAGAGTATAATCCGTGGAACTGGGAGAGAAAGTACGAGATTGATTCCCTGTGCTACCCGGTGTGGCTGATTCATCAGTATGTGGAAAATACAGGAGCTCATGATGTGTTTACTCCGGAGGTGAAGCAGGCTTTCCGGGATATTCTGGATGTGTGGAAACTGGAGCAGAACCATGAAAATTCAAAATATTCTTTTGTGCGTCTGAACTGCCCACTGTCTGACACCCTCAGCAGAGACGGAAAAGGGGAGCCGGTAGGGTATACAGGTATGACCTGGTCAGGATTTCGTCCCAGTGATGATTCCTGTAAATATGGTTATCTGATTCCGTCCAATATGTTTGCAACTGTGGTTCTGGGCTATATGGAGCAGTTCTTAAGAGAAGAGTATCAGGATGAAGAGATGGCAAAAGAAGCTTCAAAACTGAGAAAAGAAATTCGGGAAGGAATTCGCAGATATGGAATCGTGAAAGATGATACGTTCGGAGAAATATATGCATATGAGACAGATGGTCTGGGTAATTACAATCTGATGGATGATGCCAATGTACCCAGTCTTTTGTCTCTGCCATGGCTTACATATTGTGGTAAAGATGACCCGATTTATAAAAATACGCGTGCATTTGTTCTCAGCAAAAAAAATCCTTACTATTTCGAAGGTGGAAAAGCAAGAGGAATCGGAAGTCCCCATACACCGGATCAGTATATCTGGCATATTGCCCTGACGATGCAGGGACTTACTTCCGACAGCAAAGAGGAGAGAGAAGTACTGTTGCAGACCCTTCTTTCTACGGATGCCGGTTGTGAAGTTATGCATGAGGGATTTCATTGTGATAAACCAGAAGAGTTTACAAGAGAATGGTTTGCATGGGCAAATTCATTATTTGCGCTGTTTGCGTTGTCAATGAAGGAGTGAGATTATGATGGATACAGATAAAAAAATGGATAAACAGACTTTATATCGTCATGTGGGCAGCATACAGCAGGCAGCGAAAGTCCGTCCTGTCACTTATACAGAGGGAAGAGCGGAACAATTGAAAGCATATGAGGTGAAGAATGGTCCGCTGGCATTTACCGTACTGGGAGATAAGTGCCTTGATATCACTGATGTATCTTATAGAGGAATCAATATCAATTTCCTTTCCAAACCGGGACTTATGGGAAGAAATCATTATGATACCCATGGAGATGAGGCATTGAGAAGTATCATGGGAGGGCTGATGTTTACCGCAGGTCTGGAAAATATTTGTCCGCCATGTACAAGCAGCGGAAAAGAGTATCCTATGCATGGAAGAATTCGTACAACTCCTGCAGAGCATTTGTCTGCGGATGCGGTATGGACAGAAGAGGGCTATACGATCACAGTTTCCGGTGAGATGCGTGAGGCGGAGCTTTTCGGAGAAAATATGGTACTCAGAAGAAAAATTACGACCACATATCCGGGAAAGACAATCACGGTGGAGGATGAAATCGAAAATCAGGCATTCCGCAGAGAACCAATGATGCTTCTGTATCACTGTAATATCGGATGGCCACTTTTGGATGAAGACTGTGAAATTATACTCCCCACCCGGAAAGTGATTCCGAGAGATGCTGAGGCAGAAGGGCACGAAGAAACATATAATCAAATGGAAGCGCCAAAGGACAATGAGCCGGAATATGTATTTATACATGAACTGGCTGCCGATGAAAAAGGTGAAACTTTTGCAGCAGTAATCAATAAAAAACTGGGAATCGGAATATGTATTTCTTTTAATCAAAAAGAACTTCCCTATTTTATGGAATGGAAATCACTGGCGTCCGGTGATTATGTGGTAGGGCTGGAACCAGCCAATTCCAGTGTTTATGGAAGGCTTTATCATGAGCGGCAGGGGACACTTCATCATATGGAACCTTTTGCCCTGGAAAAGAAAAAGCTGGTGTTTACGTTCCTTGATGGAGAGGAAGAATTAAACGCTGTAAAAGAAAGGGCGAGACGGTTGACAGAGAACTAACAGAGGGCTGACGGAAAAGGAGGGACAGCGGATGAAAAGGATAGAAAGATGGATACATGAGCTGAAGTTAAAGTTCAATAATATGGGAATTGCCAGAAAGATCATGTTTCTACTCTTTGTCGTTTCTTTGATTCCGCTGTTTTGTACTATGATCGTGTATTATAATCTCAGTTCCCGTGTGGTGAGATCACAGACTACGGAACTGATTCTGGCAAATCTGGAGCAGTCTGCCAGCAACGTACAGAATTTCTGGCAGACCTATGAGGATATTATCCAGAGTATTTATATCGATGATTTTTATGGTGAGCAGATGGAACCTATCAATGTATGGGATAACAATAATTATCAGTTTGCAAAATCGGAGATTATAAAACGGCTGGAGAATATTGTCTATACGAATAAAGAGATTCTGGGAATCCTTATTGTGGGGCAGCATTATGATACCTGTTTTTATGACAGTGTTACTTCATCCAGCCAGACCAGTTTCTGTTTTGATACGGAGACAAAGTATCTGAGAACAAATGAGCATATCAAAGAGGCTATGGAGGAGGATAAAATCGTCTATTCTTCTCTGGAGCATATCAGCAGTCTGGAGTTTGGCAGCAAAGATGTATTATATATTGCCTGCCAGCTCAGAAACTTTGAGAGTTTCGATGAGAAACCCATGGGATGCGTTATGCTATGTGTGGATGAATCTGCACTGGAGGATGTATATGGGAAGAGTAATACGAATTCTAATATCACCATGGTTACCAATGAATTTGGAGATATTCTCTCCTTTCCTTCCGCTTCTCTGGCTGGTGTCAACATATTAGTAGAATCTGCGGGAGTAAAGTCAGAAAAAGAGGAAAAAAACGGAGAAGAGGTTAGGATTCCTGCTGATCAGGAAGAGATTGAAAATGCAGCTACTATTTTTCTCCAACAGAGAGGATATCTGGAAGGAAAAAGGTTGGAAGCTGTCAGTAAGGAAGTGAGAAAAGGCACCTGTTATGTGATCAATGTGCAAAATTCGGATTATGCCATGCGAAACTTCAGTTTTATTGTTGATATTATGGTGATTTTTACGTTGCTTGTGGGGATTTTCTGTGTGATTCTTTCCTTTGATTTTTCAAGGAATGTGGATGATTCTGTACAGCCGATTATTTCTGCCATGGAAGAAGCCGATCAGGGAAATCTTCATGCGAAAATTGAAATCAGAGGAAATAATGAGTTTTCAAGGATTGCCAGACAGTTTAATAAAATGATTGTACAGATTCGGGTATCCGGTGAGCAGGAAAGAGAGGCATTGTTGAGAGAAAAGAATGCAGAAATCAAATCGTTGGAAGCACAGATCAATCCACACTTTCTCTATAATACATTGGATGCAATCAATTGGGTAGCACTTGACCGTCAGGAATATACAATCAGCCGTATGCTGACCAGTCTTGCAACGATCCTTCGCTACAGTATTCATAAGAGTAATGAAGAAGTGGAGATCAGGGATGAGCTGGAATATCTGCGCAAATACGTTTACCTGCAGCAGCAGAGATTTGATTATTCTTTTGTTTGTGTGATTAATGCGGATGAGAGTATTCTTTCCTATCGGATTCACAAATTATTGATTCAGCCGCTTCTGGAAAATACGCTTGTTCATGGATTTCCGGGAAATACTGGGATGGATGAGATCAATATCCAGATCAGTGAGATCGGTAATGGTAAGATGATTCAGATCGTGGTGGAAGATAACGGTGTGGGTATGGAGCAGGAAAAAGTGGATTTCTTCAATCATTTTGACTACCAGAATGAGAGAATTGAATCCAGTATAGGAGTACGTAATGTAATAACCAGGTTGAAACTGTATTACGGGGAAGAAGGAAAATTTTACATGACATCGGGAAAAGATGGAACCCGTATTACCATAAGAATTCCCTATGAAAAATAGGAGGAGAAAAATGAGAATTGTTATAGCCGAGGATGAACCAAAATCAAGAGAAGGGCTGATCAATATAATTCATCGTTTTACGGATTATGAAATAGTAGGTGTGGCAGATGATGGAATTGAGGGGCTTGAACTGGTACTGAAGATGAAGCCGGATCTTGTGATTTCCGATATTAAAATGCCGGGATTGGACGGCCTGGGAATGCTGGAAAAAATCAAAGAAAAACAAATGGATGTGCAGGCTGTGCTGCTTACAGGGTATTCGGAATTTGAATATGCCAGGAAAGCACTTCGCCTCCAGGTAGTAGAATATATATTGAAACCACTGGAGATCGATCAGTTTCTATCGGTACTGAAAAAAGTGGAAGGAAAAATTGAAAAACAGAATGCACGCAGACTTACACCAAACCAGCTGCTGAGAAGTTATGTGTATGGAGACAAATCTGAACGGGAACGAATGCTGCCGGCATTGGAAGAAAGCCTTGGGATCAATGACAGAGTAGAATCAACGGTGATTTTGATCCGTCCTCAGAGTATTGCAAGAGAAACGTATGAAGAGATTCAAAAGTATCTGCGAGGTTTGTTGGATGCACTTTGTATGGAAAATTATTATATCTTTATCCGATATGGTGAAGATGGAGGAGTATATTTACTTCTGGTGGATACAGAACGCAACAGAAACCTGAAGATGATTCTTTCTACAAGAGTTCTGCCGCCGCTTCAGGAGATATCTTCCTGTGTATGCAGTATGGTGAAAATGAAGGGCATCCGCGATATCAATCAGATTATTGATAAATTAGGAGATCTTGTAAAATACTCTTTTTCCATACCTGAGGGAAAAATTATTGACTGGGAAACAGCTCAGACAATTACATACGAGAAAATAGAATATCCGTCTGCACTGGAAAATGAAATGATCCAATGTATTCGAGCGGGTAAAAAAGAAAAGTTCTTTGATATGGGAAAAGAATTTGCCGATCATGTGATAGAAAGCAATGCTTCCCCGGAAAGTATCCGTGATTATACAATACGACTGGTGTTGGGCCTGATCCGTGTGATTGGTGAAATACGTACGGATCTGAATCAGGAGGAAGAAATCAGTTACATGCTGGAATCTATACGGAAATGTTGTTCCCAGAAAGAAATGAGGTATCAGTTTGAAAAAATATTGAAAAATATTACGCTGCCGGACGATAATATGGCAAAGACGATTACGGAAAATGGAATCGTACTGAATGCAATTTCATATATCAGGGAAAATTACGGAAATAATATCGGACTTGTGGATGTGGCACAATTCTGTAATGTCCGTTCCGAATATCTTTCCAGAATATTCAAAGAAGAGACAGGAGTAAAATTTGTAGATTTTCTGACTAACTTTCGGGTAAGCATGGCAAAAAGAATGTTGGCTTCCGGAAAGTATAAAGTCTTGGAAGTATCGGAAGCTGTGGGATTTTCCGATCAAAAGTACTTTCAGAAAGTGTTTAAAAAAGTGTGTGGGGTGACTCCTTCCGAATATAAAAAGGAGAATTGCCGATGAATACACGAAAGATATTGTGGAGTTCAGTTTTAGTGGCATCTGTCATGCTTGTAATGCTATATCTGGGATTCCGATCATCAAGTGAGGTGGAGGAGATCTCACTGGATAATAAAGAAGTGATTCGGATTCTGGCACCATATGAATCAAAGCTTCATCAAAATATACTGAAGCAGATCGCAAAGGAGTACAGCAGAGGTGAAGACAGACCGGAGTTTGTATTTGAATTTGTTCCTAAAGAAAAGTTGAAAAAGGAATTGTCCATGAGAAGTCTGGCAGGAAAAGAAGAGGTGGATATTGTAATCTGCAGTAATACTCTGATGCCGGAGTTGATTGAGATGGATATGCTTCAGGAAATAAGTGTTCCCAGTGAGCTGATCAGAAGGGTCAGAAAAAGCCAGATGTGGAGCAGTACAAGAAAAGATGGGAAATATTATGGTATTCCATTTACCTGTGATCCGTATGTGCTTTTTTATAGAGAGGATGTTTTTGAGGAAAATCAACTGGAAGTACCACAGACATGGGAAGAACTGATGGAATGTGGGAAAACAATCCAGAAAATGGGTGTAAAAAGCATAGGGATTGCCGGTAAAAGAGAAACGGAGACGGCTAATGTTTATCAGCTTATGCTTTATAGTATGGGAGGAAATTTCAGGAGCATTTCTCAGGATACCGGTGTGGAGGCTTTTGATTATTTCTGGAAGGTGGCAAGATCTGGAATGCTCAGTAAAGAGATGATGAATTATACCCAGGAAGATCTGGCAAGGGAGTTTGCGGATGGAAAAATCAGTATTATGATCAATCAGATGAGTACGGCGAGTATTTTGAGAACCAATCGTATCTCATTTTCAGTGGGTATGGACAGGATACCGGATGACGCAGCGGGAAGTGTATTTCTTTACGGAGATAATATAGGTCTGACAAAAGATGCGAATCCAGCTGCATGGGACTTTGTGATGTATTTGATGGAGGCGGATGTTTCGGAAAGAATCTGCAGTTCGATGGATACACTGCCTGTGTTGGAAGGCGTCGAGTATCAGAAAAACAAAAAGATATATTTGAAAGATCCGGAAGATCTGCTGGAAAATGCGAGACTTCTGGAAACTTATTCCGGATGGACGCAGATGAGCGAGAGTATCGCCAGTGGAGTGTATAAAGCTGTGGAAAATAATCAGGTGAGTACCAGAATGATAGCTTTGGAAGTACATGATTTAGTGCGAACTGCCATAGTATCGGGGTAAATTTTTGGCGAATGTCAAGAATTTACCCCTTTTTTAAAAATTTGAAATATACAAACCGACTAAAAAACGATAAGATAAGCACAGCTTGAAACGGCAATATAAACAAAAAGCAAAGGAGAGATAGCTATGAAAAAGAAACAGGTAGTAAGTATTTTGCTGGCATCTGTTATGGCACTCAGCATGACAGCATGCGGTGGCTCTTCAAGCAGCGACTCTGCAGCAACAGATGACAAAGCAGCAACAGATGATGCAGCATCCACAGACGATGCAACAGATGACAGTGCATCTTCAGGAGAAAAACAGAAGATCACAATCTGCTGGCGTGATGACGGAACTGATATTGAACTGAATGCTAACTATCAGCAGATGCAGGCTGCTTACGAGCAGTGGGACAAAAAAGATCAGGTAGAACTTGACTTTGCTCCAATCACTGCTTCTGAAGGTGATTATTTCACCAAGATCGCTCTGCAGCTTGCAGATCCATCCACCTGTCCTGACCTGGTATGTGAAGATACATTCCAGCTTCCAAATGATGTAAGTGCCGGTTATCTGACAAATCTGGATGAGTATCTTGCAGATTATGCAGACTGGAATGATGGAAAATATTATGAATCTATGGCAAAAGCTGTAACAAGCTCTGACGGTTCTGTATATGGTATTCCATACTGTACAGATACCCGTGGCCTTTTCTATAACAGAACAGTTCTTCAGAACGCAGGTGTAATCGCTGAAGGAGAAGACTGGGAGCCGAAGAGCTGGGCAGATATCATGGATGCATGTGCCAAGATTAAAGAGAACTGCCCGGATGTTGTACCATTCGGATGTAACTCCGGTGTAGCTACAGGTGAAGCTACTTCCATGCAGACATATGAAATGCTGTATTACGGAACTGGCGAAAGATTACTGGATGACAATAATAAATGGATTGTAAATAGTGATGGAATCAAAGCATCTCTGCAGTTCCTGTCTGACATTTATACAAATGGATATGGTGCTCCATTGTCTGTAGTATTGAATGGACAGGGTTCCACAACTCTTGAGAGAGAATATCTGCCACAGGGTAAACTTGGTATCCTTCTGGATGGTATCTGGATTACAGGTGCATGGAAAGATACTGGAGCAGCTCCATGGGATGGATATGAAACAGAATGTGGACTGGCAGCTATGCCTACAAGTGAAGGACAGGATCCTGGAACTGTAACACTGGCAGGTGGCTGGGCATACTCTATCCCGGAAAATGCAGATGCAAAAGATATTACTTGGGAATTCATCACTGAAATGATGAAACCGGAAATCTATAAACAGTACATTCTGCAGGCTGGTAACATTGCAGTTAGAACAGATACAGCAGAAGATGCTGACTACGCTGCACAGCCATTCTTCTCAATCGCTACCGAGTTCCTTGAGACAGCAGATTTCAGACCACAGAATGATCAGTATTCCACAGTATCCACTTCTATCCAGAAGATGGTTGAGTCTGTAGTATCTGGTACAAGTCCGGAAGATGCAATGGCACAGTATGCTACAGATGTTGCACGTGATGTAGGAGATGAAAACGTAGCACAGTAATCTGCAGTTGAAAGATTCGAATAATTGAAGATGAATGGGCGGGCAGCAAATCTGGCTGTTCCGCCCATTCTTTAAAGATAGGAGGAAATGGGTATGGCAAAACCAAATCGTGCGGCGATGATTAAAGATCAGGCGAAGAAATCTGTTCTGCTGATACCGGCAGCAGTTCTTTTGATCTGTTTCTTCATTGTACCGATTATATTGACTGTTTATTATTCGTTTACAAACATGGCTCTGACCGGTGCCAATGCGAAGAATTTTCAGTTTGTAGGTTTCTCAAACTATATAAAAATGTTCAAAGACCCTAACACATACAATGCGATCAAGAATACGTTGATATTCTTGGTGGGAAGTTTGTTAGGACAGAGCGTACTCGGCTTTATCATTGCTTATCTGATGAAAAATAAAGCGAAAGCTTTCCGAAGTGTAGTTGGACCCTGCATCCTGGTTGGATGGGTTATGCCGGAGATTGTAGTATCTCTTTGCTGTTTGGCTTTCTTTGATATGTCCGGTACTATGAATAAGATGTTGGGACTGTTACATATTCCGGCTGTTGAATGGATCTATGCACATCCGATGATGACAGTAGTTATCGCCAATGTATGGCATGGTACAGCGTTCTCCATGATGAACTTCCAGTCTGCACTGGATAATGTATCCGGTGATATCGAGGAAGCTGCCCGTGTAGATGGTGCAAACCGTATTCAAACTTTGATTCGTATTATTGTTCCGTGTATCAAAGATACTATTGCTACCAACACCATGCTGAATACCCTGTCTACTCTTGGTGTATTCGGTCTGATCTGGGCTCTTACAGGAGGTGGTCCGGGTTCTGCAACTACAACATTGTCCATCTACATGTACAATGCAGGTATGAAGAACTTCCAGCTTGGTCAGGGTACTGCTATTGGTATGTTGCTGTTGATGGTAGGCGCTGTATGTAGTGTGATCTATACCAAAGTTGCTAAAGAAGACTAGGAAAGGAGATAAAGAAAATGAGTGAGAAAACAACAAAAGCGATTCATTATGTGATTTTGACGATCATTGCCATTGTCTTTATCCTGCCCCTGGTATGGTTGATTCTGGCTTCTCTGGATTCCGGAGCAAATCAGGCATTAAAATGGCCGACGACTTGGACGCTGAATAATTTTATTTCTGTACTTACAGATACTAAAAACCTGAGAGGATTTGGCGTTGGTCTTACAATTTCTTTAAGTCAGTCACTGATTGTTGTCGTGGTATCCGGTCTTGCCGCTTACCCGCTGTCACGTTATGATCTGAGTTTTAAGAAACCTTTGATGTATGTAATCCTGTTCATGACAGCCCTTCCTATGATCGCTGTTATCGTGCCGGTATACAAAATGTTTCTGAATCTTGGACTGCTGGACAGTATCCCAGGAGTTATCCTGTATCTATCCGCATCCGGTCTTCCCTATGGTATCTGGCTGATGAAGAATTTTATGGACGGTGTACCGGTAGAGTTGGAAGAAGCCGCATGGGTGGACGGAGCAACCACCATGCAGTCTATTCTTAAAATCGTGGCTCCGCTGATGTTCCCGGGAATCTGTGTTGTATTTATCTACACATTCTCCGGTAGTTGGGGTAACTTCTTCATCCCGTACATTTTGATCAGTTCCGCTGATAAACAGCCTGCAGCGGTTATGTTGTATCAGTTCTTTGGTCAGCATGGATCTATTGCCTATGGTCCTTTGGCTGCCTACTCTATTATTTATGCATTACCGTCAGTACTTCTGTATATTCTTTCTCAGAATTACATGTCCAAAGGATTTACCATGGCAGGTGCTGCAAAAGGTTGATGATGCAAAACTGACAAAATTTCATATAATAATTGTACGTGAATTGAAAAGGGACATCAAATTATTTGATGTCCCTTTTTTAAAGGAGGCAAATATGATTTTACTAAAAGAAAGAATTGGTAAAATGCTGGAGTATCTTCAGCAGCAGGTATATCCCGAAAAAATGGAGATACCTTCTTACAAAATGACTCGCAGTGATGAAAGATTCCCTGACGTGGCACATCTTGACACTTCCGAATGGGAAGAATTCTCTACGAAACAGATCTGGGGAGGTCATAGAGAGTTTTACTGGTTTGAGACCTTTGTGACAGTACCGGAAGAGTTTGCCGGAAAATGTGTGGTATATGAGATCACCACCGGAAAAGAAGGCGATTGGGATGCTACCAATCCGCAGTTTACAATTTTTGTGGATGGTGTACTTCGCCAGGGACTGGATATCAATCACAGAGAGATTATCCTGTCAGAAAATGCAGAGGTTGGGAGAACTTATCGGATTATCCTGTCTGCATTTACCGGAGATCAGAATTTCAGCCTTAGACTGGATTCCGTATTGAAAGTTCTGGATCGAAAAACAGAGAAATATTATTATGATCTGAAGGTGCCTTATGATACCGCAAGACTGCTTTCTGATGAAGATCCGGCATATATCACGATCATTCAGGCAGTCAATGAATCCTTAAATCTTCTGGATATGAGAAAAGAAGGTTCGAAAGAGTATTATGACAGCCTGGAAAAAGCTCAGGAATATATCACCAAAGAATTTTACGAAAAACACTGTGACAGTGAAAAATCACCGGTTATTTATTGTGTAGGTCATACTCATATTGACTGTGCATGGCTGTGGACTCTTCGTGTAACAGAAGATAAGGCTGTCAGAAGCTTTTCGACGGTTCTGGAATTGATGAAAGAATATCCAGAATATGTCTTTATGTCCAGTCAGCCGCAGCTTTACAAATATGTTCAGAAAAATGCTCCCGAAGTATATGAACAGATCAAAGAAAGAGTGAAAGAAGGAAGATGGGAGCCGGAAGGTGGTATGTTCGTAGAGGCAGACTGCAATATTGCTTCCGGGGAGGCATTGGTTCGTCAGTTTGTACATGGACAAAGATTTTTCAAAGAAGAGTTCGATGCAGATAATTCAATCCTGTGGCTGCCGGATGTATTCGGTTATTCAGCAGCACTTCCGCAGATTATGCAGAAATGTGGTCTGAAATATTTTATGACTACAAAGATCAGCTGGAATGAGTTTAATAAGATGCCTTGTGATACTTTTGAGTGGGAAGGAATTGACGGAACCCGCGTACTGACTCATTTTGTGCCAACCCGTGACTATGATAAAGGTGCTGTGGAGGGTGGATTTGAGACTGAACATTATACTACTTATAATGGATATATTAACCCGACACAGATGAAAGGTGCATGGAAAAGATACGGACAAAAGTACCTGAATGATGAAGTTCTCTGTTGCTTCGGCTTTGGAGACGGCGGCGGCGGCCCAACGAAAGATATGCTGGAGAATCAGAGAAGACTGGAAAAAGGTATCCCGGGAGTTCCCAGAACAAAGATGGCTACTTCAAAGGAATTCTTTGAGGATCTGGATCACAATGTACGTGGTAAAAAATATCTGCCAACCTGGGTAGGAGAACTGTATCTGGAATATCACAGAGGTACCTACACTTCCATGGCAAGAAATAAAAAATATAACCGCAAATCCGAGTTTGCATACCAGAACGAGGAAATGTATGCTATTCTGGACAGCCAGAATGCCGGAGGAGAATATCCGGCTGAGAAACTGCATGAAGGGTGGGAAGTAATCCTTAGAAATCAGTTCCATGATATTCTTCCGGGTTCATCTATCAAAGAAGTATATGATGATTCTAAAGAAGAGTATGAAGGTATTCTTGCCGAAAACCGAGAAATGACAGGAAAAACGCTGGCACATATTGCGGAAAATATTAATGCGCCGAAACATTCTCTGGTTGTATATAATCCAAACAGTGCTCCGGCATTTGATCTTGCGGAGTTTACATTACCGGAAGGTATTGTTGCTCCGGCTGTGTATGACGGGGATGCAAAACTCGCAGTTCAGAAAACAGCGGAAGGCACGTATGTATTCTTTGCAGCCGGTGTGCCGGGAAAAGGTTATAAAACCTATATAGTAAAAGAAGAAACAGGTACTTCAGATGTTACATCCATGAATGTTTCCACATCTCTTATGGAAAATGATTTCTTTGTTGTAGAATATAATGAGAAGGGTCAATTTGCCCGAATCTATGACAAGAAAGCAGAAAGAGAAGTGCTGAAACCTGGACAGGCCGGTAATGTGATCGTAAGCTACGAGGATCGTCCACACAATTATGATGCTTGGGATGTAAACAACTATTATAAAGAAAAATCATGGGATATCGATCAGGTATCTGCTATGGAAGTGGTAGAAAACGGACCGGTGAGAGCCTGTGTGAAAGTGGAAAGACCATATTTGGATTCCGTGATTACCCAGTATATTTATCTGTATCACGATATTCCGAGAATTGATATTCGCAATGTGATCGATTGGAAAGAGCATCAGATTTTTGTGAAAGACTATTTCCCGATCGATGTTCACACAAATGAGGCAACCTTTGATATCCAGTATGGTAATGTCAAGAGAGATACTCATGACAATACTTCCTGGGATTTTGCAAAATTTGAAGTATGCCATCATAAATGGATGGATGTATCTGAGGACGGTTATGGTGTCAGCATGCTGAACGACTGCAAATACGGTGTCAGCGTGAGAGAAGGCGTGATTGGTATGTCCATGCTGAAATCCGCCATTTATCCAAATCCGGAAGCAGATAAAGAGGTACACGAGTTTACTTACTCGATTTATCCGCATCAGGGAGACTGGAGAACAGCAGGTACTGTGAAACAGGCATACCAGATCAACAATCCTCTGACTTCTGTATGGAAAGAAAATGAGGAAGGAACACTGGCACCTGAGTACTCCATGGTATCTTCTAATCAAGATAATGTTGTTGTAGAAGTAGTGAAAAAGGCTGAAGATTCCGATGATACCATTATCAGACTGTATGAATGCTACAACAGAAGAACTCCGGTGGTACTTACGTTTGGAAAGGAAGTGAAATCTGTGGTGGAATGCAACATGATGGAAGAAGGAGCACAACCAGTAGAATTCGCAGGAAGCAAAGCATACTTTACACTCAAACCATACGAGATCAAAACACTTAAAGTAACATTCTAAAAGGGATAAGGGGAGAGCATAGCTCTCCCTACCTGTATTCCACATGCCTCGTTACTTAATAGAATACCACAAAAATAACGTATCAACTCTCCAACTGGTGCAGTTCCCGATATTCTTTCGGCGAAATCCCATATTCTTTCTTAAATGCCCTGAAAAAGCTGGAATAGTCTTTAAATCCGCAGAGTGAATAGGCTTCGCTGATTTCCATTTGACCGAGAAGTGCATTCCGGCAGATAGATAGTCTTTTTTTTGTGATGTACTGATGCACGGAAAGTCCGATATTATCTTTAAAAACATGAGCAATATGGTATTTACTCACATAAAATTCATTGGCCAGATGTTCCAGGGAAAGGTCTTCGTCCAGATGATCTTCAATATATTGAATCAGATTTTCATACAGACGTCGGTTCTCTTTGGGCGTCATCGGGTGTTCCATCTCATAGATGGTACGGTTCAGATGAAGGACAAGATCGTTGACACAGAGGTTTACCTTTGCGGCCTTGCCGAATCTGTCGGATTTCAATTCTTCAATCAGTCGGAATACTTTTGACTGAAGAGCCTGAAATCCGATCACATCATAATGAAAGATATATTTCCCGGTAACTGCCACATGCTGCATCAGATAACCATAATCAGGTGAAAGCTCCATCAGTTGCTGACAATACTCACGGGTGATCCAGAAAACAAATCTTCGGTAAGGCGTTTCCGGGTTGATGACAGTAACATAATGGTGGACATCCGGTGGAAGTACAATCACATCTCCCGGTTGTATCGTATATTCATTTCCTGCAATATGCAGAATCATATCACCTTCCAGAAAAAAATAAAATTCATAATAATTGTGAGAGTGACTTTTGACATTGCTGGGATGACGGTCATTGTAATAGTAGATTTCAAAGTCTCTCGATACCATATATTGTCTGGTGCTGAAAGGGGTCTGCAGATTTTTATTCATGACATATCTCCTTAATGTAGACGGAAAGGTTTCATTTATCTTAACATATTTTCAGAATAATGAAAACGAATCATTAAAAATTCCCTTGCTCCCGCCATAATTTGAGAGCAAGGGAATCATTACAGACACTCTTTCATTACTGCATAAGTACCTTTTTTATCAATTTCATTCAACACATCAGCCACCATTTCAGTAAAACCGTCAAGTTCTGTCAGATCTTCTCCCCAGAAATCGCAATTTGAACATACGGCGTATGCCAGATCATGCAGAGAATCTTCTTTATGATTCAGGTAAAATTCCAGAACCGTTCTGTCATCGGAAACGGTATAGCTATCACCATTTGAACGGGTGGCAGAAAGTCCGGCTTCGGTTAGTTCTTTTCCATTGTGGTAAAATGCCACATAAAGAGCAAAAGAAGTCAACAGACATTTTGGCAGTTTTCCTGTTTTTGTGATGTAATCTTTTACGGTAGGAAGTACTCTGGCTCTCCATTTTGAAGTTGAGTTCAGAGAAATGGAAAGCAGTGCATGATCAATGAACGGATTTTTAAAGCGTTCGGTCACGGAAAATGCAAAGCTTTCCAACTCATCCTTCGGTAAAGTGAGCGTAGGAATGATTTCATCATAGATGGCTTTGTTCATAAATCCGCAAATCACCTCATCTGCCATACAGTCACGGACGATGTCCTGTCCTGCAAGATAAGCACCCAGTACCATAGAAGTATGGGCACCATTCAGAATCCGGACTTTTCTCTGTTTGTAGGGCTTGTGATTGTCAGTAACCAGAACAGGCAGACCTGCTTTTGCAAACGGAAGCTTATCTTTCAGCCATTCCGGTCCTTCGATTACCCAGAAACCGAAGACTTCCCCGGTATTGATAGCCTTATCCTCATAGCCATTGGCTTGATTGAGAGTATCGGCTTCACTTTTTGGATATCCGGTTACGATACGGTCAACCAGTGTGGAGCAAAAGAAATTTTCTTCATTGATCCAACGGATGAACGTCTCTTCCAGATTCCACTGTTTGGCATATTTGAGAACACAGTCTTTCAGTGCTTTCCCGTTGTCATCAATCAGCTCACAGGGAAGAATCACAAAACCTTTTCCATTTTCATTTCCGAATTTTTCAAAACGACGATACAGGAATTGTGTCAGTTTACCCGGATAGCTTGCTGCTGGTTTGTCTGTCAACTGACAGGAAGGATCGTAGACGATACCGGCTTCTGTAGTATTGCTGGTAATATATCGAAGCTCTGGGTTGTCGGCACAGGCCATCACAGCTTCGTAATCGCTGTAGGCGTTCATGCAGCGGCTTACACAGGAAATAACCCGTCTGTCATTTACTTTCGTTCCATTTTCAAAACCACGAAGATACAGGGTGTATAGACCTTCCTGCTCGTTGAGCAGATCGGCCATACTGACCGGTGAATGTTTCGGACGAGGCTGTACAACAGCAACTTTTCCGTTGAATCCTGTCTTTTCATTCAGAATATCGATAAAGTAATCTGCAAAAGCACGCAGAAAATTACCTTCACCGAACTGCAGTACCTTTTCAGGGGCATTTTCCAGCAAATATCCATCGTAATTTTGCTCTTTTAAAACATCGTAAGATAATCTTTTCATGCTCATACTCCTTTTTATAACGTTACACCCTGTTTGAATATAGCCATATCATGAAAACCGGCTTCCTCGGATTTTACTTTTTTTCCGGAAGCAACAGCAATCACATAGTCAAAGAGTTCTTCACCCAGTTCATCCAGAGATTTTCCATCCACTAAAGAACCGCAGTTAAAATCAATCCAATTTTTCTTATGTTCGTACAGAGGAGTGTTGCTCGATATTTTTACGGTCGGTACAGGAGAAGCAAATGGTGTTCCTCTTCCTGTAGTGAACAGAACAATATGTGCACCGGAAGCAGCAAGGGCTGTGGAAGCCACCAGATCATTGCCGGGAGCACATAAAAGATTCAAGCCTTTCTGACAAACCGGTTCTCCATAGGAAAGTACACCTTTTACTGGTGCGGAACCGGATTTTTGTGTACAGCCCATAGATTTATCCTCCAGAGTGGAAATACCGCCTTTTTTATTTCCCGGGGAAGGATTCTCGTAAATGGTCTGATTGTGGCTTGTAAAATAATTTTTAAAATCATTGATCAGTGAAACCGTTTTCTCAAACAATTCTTCATTATCGCAGCGGTTCATTAGCAGTGTTTCTGCGCCGAACATCTCAGGGACCTCGGTGAGAATTGTTGTACCGCCTTTGGAAATCAGTAGATCGGAGAAACGTCCCACGGTCGGATTGGCAGTGATGCCGGAGAGACCATCGGAACCTCCGCACTTCATTCCGACGATCAGTTCACTGCAGCTGATTGGTTCCCGGCGAAAACTGCCGGCGTATTCGGCAAGTTCAGCAATCAGGTTCAGTGCATCTTCAATTTCATTTTCGGATTCCTGACAAACTAAAAATTTTACCCGATTTTCATCATAGGAACCGATATATTTTTTCAGTTCTTCGATATTGCTGTTTTCACAGCCAAGACCAAGAACAAGAATACCACCTGCATTGGGATGGTTAATAAGGTCGGCAAGGATCTGCCGGGTATTTTCCTGATCATCACCCATCTGGGAACATCCATAGGGATGTGGAAAAGCAGCAATATCATCAATCGTGCCGGTTTTATAAATCTGAGCACGTGTTTCAACCGCAGTGGCTATATTATTCACACAGCCCACCGTGGGAATAATCCAGATTTCATTTCTTACACCGACTTTCCCGTCTTTTCTGCGAAATCCCTGAAAACAGCGATTTTCGGTAGGCGGCAGTGAGAAAATCTGAGGTGAATATGTATAAGTAAGAAGATCACCCAGTCCGGTTTTCATATTATGAGTATGAACCCAGGCACCGGGCTGTATGGCTGTTTTTGTCACACCGATGGGGGAACCGTATTTGACCACAGGTTCACTTTCTTCCATTGGACAGAGGGCAAATTTGTGCCCCTGGGGGATGTCTTCTAATAATATAATTTTGCTTCCGTCAACTGTAAGAACATCTCCTGCGGATAGTGGCTTTAATGCAACAGCCACCTTGTCATTTGGATGAATTTTAAGAAATGTCTGCATATACGATAACATCCTTTCTCATCATGTCATGAAAATAGTTAAAAATGTAAGGGCTTACATTCAAGATACAACGCAAACGATATACCGTCAATATGAATTTGGAAAAAAAGAAAAAACTGTAAAAAATGCATAAATTAAGGGGTGAAAGATTGTAAAAAATGAAATAGTGAAAATGGATTGTATTTATGAGAATACATGATATAATGAAAATCAAGTGTAAGGGCTTACACTTCGAAATTAGAAAAAGGAAGTGAGATTGTGAATATCTACGATATTGCAAAACTGGCAAATGTATCGATTGCAACTGTATCCAGAGTAGTAAATGACAGTCCGAAAGTCAGTGAGAAGACAAAAGAAAAGGTGCTCAAGGTTATGGAAGAAAACCATTATACACCGAATGTATTTGCAAGAGGACTTGGTTTGAATTCTATGAAGACAGTAGGTCTTGTCTGCCCCGATGTATCGGACGATTATATGGCAAAGGCAGTGTCTTATCTGGAAAAAAATCTGAGAGGATACGGGTATGATTGTATTCTGTACTGTAGTGGCTATGACGAAGAAGACAAACGTCAGGCTGTGGAATTGATCCTGCAAAAGAGGATTGATGCGCTTGTGCTGATTGGTTCCAATTATGCAGGCGGTATCAACGAAGATGTTTCTTATATAAAAGAAGTTGCATCCCAGATACCTGTATTTATGATCAACGGTTATATTGAAGGAGATAATATTTACTGCGTTCTTGCGGATGACTATCAGGCGGTTTATGACGCCACGGAGGAATTGATTTTCTCAGGAAGAAAACGCATTTTATTTCTCAGTAATTCGCATTCATTCAGTGCCATGCAGAAAATGAAAGGTTATGAGGATGCATTGAAGAATAATCAAATGCCGGTTCTTGGAGAATTGAAATTTTTTACGGAAAATTCCATTCATTATACCAGAGATATGCTGCTTTTACGAAGAGACCTGGATTTTGACAGTGTCATTGCTACGGAAGACGGACTTGCTGTTGGTGTACTCAAGTATGCGAAAGCGAGAGGAATCTCCGTGCCCGGTGAGATTAGTGTTGTAGGTTATAACAATTCAGAACTTTCTGTCAGTTGTGAGCCTGAGCTCACCTCGGTGGATGCCAGAGGTGAAATATTATGTAAGACAGCAATTGATTCTATGATGGCTTTACTCGGCGGAGAAAAGATCAGACAGAAAACAACAGTGAAATGCCACCTGGAAAAACGTTGTACAACTGATTTCTAATCACGAAGGAATAAAAAGTGAAAGGAAATTAGAAAATGAAAGGATTAAAAAGAATATGTGCTTTGGCCCTCTGTGCGGGGCTTTTTGTAGGCAGTCTGACCGGACTGACCGGCTGCGCATCTATCAAAAGTGAGAGGCGTATCATCCGTATCTCTCATGCCCAGTCCGAGACACATCCGGAACATCTGGGACTTTTAAAATTTAAAGAATACATTGAGGAAAATCTGGGTGACAAGTATGAAGTTCAGATTTATCCCAATGAGCTTCTGGGAGGGGCTCAGAAAGCCATTGAGCTGACACAGACAGGTGCGATCGACTTTGTAGTTGCAGGTACAGCCAATCTGGAGAATTTTGCGGATGTCTACGAAGTTTTCAGTATGCCGTATCTGTTTACCTCGGAAGAGGCATATCATGAAGTTATGAATGACACTGATTATATGAAACAGGTGTATGAATCTACGGATGCAGCCGGTTTCCGTGTACTGACCTGGTACAATGCAGGAACAAGAAGTTTTTATGCAAAGAAACCGATTTATACGCCGGATGATCTGAAAGGTCTTAAGATGCGTGTACAGCAGAGTCCAGCCAGTGTAAATATGGCAAATGCATTTGGTGCAGCTGCTTCTCCTATGAGTTTCGGTGAAGTGTATACAGCCATTCAGCAGGGGGTTATTGATGGTGCAGAAAACAATGAGCTGGCACTGACCAATAACAAACACGGAGAGGTTGCCAAGTACTATTCCTACAATAAACATCAGATGGTTCCGGATATGCTGATCGGTAATTTGAAGTTTCTGGAAGGTCTCAGTGATGAAGAGTATGAGATTTTTGAAGAAGCAGCACTGCTTTCTACAGAAGAAGAGATGAAGTACTGGGATGAGCAGGTGGAAGCAGCAAAAGAGATTGCTCAGAACGAAATGGGTGTGGAATTTATTGATGTGGATGTACAGGCCTTTAAAGATAAAGTTGCAGATGTACAGCAGGAAATGTTGGATGCCAATCCGGATATCCGGGAGCTGTATGACCATATCCAGGAAGTAAATGAAAAATATGCACAGGAGGAAGAGTAAGATGGAAGTATTACATAAAATCCGCAAGGTGGTTGACGTTGTCTTAAGTTCCACTTGTGCAGTGATCTTTGCTGCTATGGTTGTAATCGGAACCTATCAGATCGTAACACGTTTTATTTTTAAAAATCCAAGTACTGTATCAGAAGAACTTCTGACTTACAGTTTCACCTGGATGGCACTTCTGGCAAGTGCACTGGTATTTGGAAAAAGAGATCATATGCGTATGGGATTTGTGGCTGACAAGCTTGGTAAAGGCGGTCAGAAAGTACTGAATATTTTCAGTGAACTATTGATTATGCTTCTGGCAGGAAGTGTGATGATTTATGGCGGTGTTACTATTATGGACCTGACCATGACCCAGTCAACGGCTTCTCTTGGAATTCCGATGGGAGTGGTATATACGATTATACCCCTTTCCGGTTGCCTGATTGTGTTGTATTCTATCCTGAATATCATCGATCTGATTGCAGGTGTAGAAGGACAGAAAAGAGAAGTAAAAGAATGATGTTCGTGGAAAGGAGTGGAAAATCTTTATGAATACTGCATTAGTGTGTGGATTGATTATTTTGGTTGTACTGGCAGTTCTTTTGCTTGCAGGAGTGCCGATTGCTGTAGCTTTGGGACTTTCATCCGTATGTGCGATTCTTCCGATCATGGATACCGGAGTTGCTGTTTTGACAGGGGCTCAGCGAATTTTTTCAGGAATTTCCGTGTTTAGTTTGCTTGCAATTCCGTTTTTTATCCTGGCCGGTAATATTATGAACAAAGGTGGTATTGCTGTTCGTCTGATCAATCTGGCAAAAGTGATCACAGGACGTACACCTGGCGCTCTGGCTCAGACCAACGTTCTGGCAAATATGTTGTTTGGCGCAATTTCCGGTTCCGGTACAGCAGCTGCATCTGCTATGGGATCTATCATCGGACCGATTGAGAAAGAAGAAGGATATGATCCGAATTTCTCTGCAGCAGCCAATATTGCTACGGCACCCACCGGTCTTTTGATTCCTCCAAGTAATGTTATGATTACTTTTTCGCTTGTCAGTGGCGGAACTTCCGTGGCAGCTCTTTTTATGGCAGGATATATTCCGGGTATTCTCTGGGGACTGGCATGTATGTTGGTGATTTTCTTTATCGCAAAGAAAAACGGATATAGAAGCAGTAGCAAATTCACTGCGAAAGAAAAACTGAATATCTTTTTTCAGGCACTGCCGTGTCTGTTACTGATCATTATCGTAATCGGTGGAATCATTCTTGGTATTTTCACAGCAACAGAAGGTTCTGTTGTAGCTGTAGTTTACAGTTTGCTGTTGTCTCTGTTTGGTTATAAATCCATCAAATGGAAAGAGCTTCCGCAGATTCTGAAAGAAAGTGCGGAAATGACAGGTATCATCATTTTCCTGATTGGTGTTTCTTCCATTATGTCCTGGGTCATGGCATTTACTAATATTCCGTCACTGGTTTCGTCTGCATTGTTATCAATCAGCAATAATAAAATTGTGATTCTCCTGATGATCAATGTGATTCTTCTGATCGTAGGTACATTTATGGATATGACACCGGCCTGCCTGATCTTTACACCGATTTTCCTGCCGGTATGCCAGGCACTGGGAATGAATACCGTACATTTTGGAATTATGATGATCTTCAACCTGTGTATCGGAACGATCACCCCTCCGGTTGGAACTACTTTGTTTGTAGGTGTAAAAGTGGGCGGAGTAAAGATTGAGACTGTTGTGAAGCAGCTCTTGATTTATTTTGCAGCTATTTTTGCCGTACTGATGCTCGTGACCTATATTCCGCAGCTTTCTTTGTGGCTCCCGAGTCTGATGGGATACGTATAATATAGGAGCCGATAGGGTCATGCATTTCATGTCTGGATGTAAATGCATGACCCTGGGATAAAATGAAATCATGTAAGAGTTATGGAGGTATAAAAATGAAACCATTTATGGATGAAAACTTTTTACTTAGCACAGAAACAGCACAGGAACTGTATCACGAGTTCGCAGAAAAGATGCCTGTATTGGATTATCACTGCCATATCAACCCACAGGAAATCGCTGAGGACAGAAAATTTGATAATATTACACAGGTTTGGCTGGGAGGTGACCATTATAAATGGCGCCAGATGCGTTCCAATGGTGTGGATGAATATTATATTACCGGAGATGCACCGGATCGTGAAAAATTTCAGAAATGGGCAGAGACTCTGGAAAAGGCTATCGGTAATCCGTTATATCACTGGAGTCACCTGGAATTGCAGAGATTTTTCGGTTATCATGGGGTATTGAATGGAGATACCGCAGAAGAGGTGTGGAATCTGTGCAATGCAAAACTACAGCAGGATTCCATGAGTGTATGTAATCTGATCCGTCAGTCTAATGTTACTCTGATCTGTACCACAGATGATCCGGCAGATGATCTGAGATGGCATAAAATGATTGCAGAAGACAATAGCTTTGAGGTGCAGGTGCTTCCGGCATGGCGTCCTGACAAAGCTATGAATCTGGAAAAACCGGATTATCTGGATTATCTCAAAAAATTGGGAGATGTGGCGGGAGTGGAAATCAAATCTTTTAAAGATCTGAAAACAGCTCTTTCCAAAAGAATGACGTTCTTTGATGAGATGGGATGTCGGGCTTCCGACCATGCTCTGGAGTATGTGATGTATGCTCCGGCTTCTGAGGCAGAAATTGAAGATATTTTCACAGAACGTCTGATGGGTGCGAAAATTACCCGTGAGGATGAACTGAGATTTAAGACTGCATTTATGATGTTTGTTGCAGGTGAATATACCAGGATGGGATGGGCAATGCAGCTTCATTATGGATGCAAACGAGACAACAACACAACCATGTACAAAAAGCTGGGACCGGATACGGGATATGACTGCATCAATAATTATGCACCATCCAGTGAAACAGCAGATTTCCTGAATGCACTGAATGAAGCAGGCAATCTTCCGAAAACCATTCTCTACAGTCTGAATCCAAATGATGATGAAGCACTTGGAACCATCCTGGGATGTTTCCAGAATTCCGATGCGATCGGCAAGATTCAGCAGGGTTCCGCATGGTGGTTCAACGATAATAAAACCGGTATGATGAAACAGATGACATCCCTGGCAAATCTTGGACTGCTTGGAAACTTCAACGGTATGCTTACAGACTCCAGAAGCTTCCTTTCTTATCCGAGACATGAGTACTTCAGGAGAATCCTCTGTGAATTGATCGGGGGATGGGTAGAAAACGGAGAATATCCGAAAGACATGAAGAGTCTGGAAAAGATTATCAAAGGAATTTCCTATAATAATGCAGTGAGATACTTTGGATTCCAGTTGGAGACAAAATAAAAAAATGATAAAAATCGGACAGGGGACAGACCTGTGTCCCAGAATATGGGACACAGGTCTGTCCCCTGTCCGATTTTATTTAAAATAACGCTCTTTGATATGCTCCACCGGCATATCCACCCCGGTCCACAGTCGGAAAGCTTCTGCCCCCTGGTACAGCAGCATATACATTCCATTAAATACGGGACATCCCACAGATTTCGCCTGTTTCAAAAGTAGAGTTTCCCGTGGATTGTAAATGACATCAGCAACGGTCAGTTCCGGATGAAGCAGAGTAGAATCAGGAAGTATGGAAGTTTCTGTATTTGGTGCCATTCCCACAGAAGTGCCATTTACCAGAATATCAGAATGATCCAGACATTTTTTCAGTGTGGAGGTATCCTGTTGTTCGAAAAGCTGAACCTTACATGTGGTTCGTTTATTCAGCTCATCTGTCAGATTGTTTGCTCTTTGCCAGAAACGACTGGTGGGGCGGGCAAAGATATTCAATTCTTTTACTCCATCCAGAGCAGCCTGTACGGCAATTGCAGTGGCAGCACCGCCCATTCCCATCAAAGTTACATTTTTACCAGGGGAAGAAAATCCCACTTCTTCTGCAGAACGCCAGAAACCAATCCCATCGGTATTGTGTCCGATCAGCTTATCGTCTTGATTGACTACGGTATTGACTGCACCGATCAGAGAGGCAGCGGGGGAAAGCTCATCACAGAGAGAAACCATGCGGTTTTTACATGGCATAGTCAAATTAAAGCCATGGATTCCGGCAGCTTTCAATCCGGCAACAGCGGTATCCAGTTGTTCTTCCTTTACATCAAAGCAAAGATAGATCAGATCCAGCCCGACCATGCGAAAGCTTTCATTATGCATCATAGGGGAAATGCTGTGTGAGACAGGGCTCCCCAACAGTCCTGTAAATCCGGTATGTCCGGTAATTGGTATTGTCATAGAAAACTCCTTATATTATAATAAAGTGAAAATGAAAAACAAAATGTTTGATGTGAACATCATACCATAAATACCAGCAGAAAGAAAAGAGGTCAAAAACAGATAAAATAAACCTATAAAAAGCTATAAATACATTCTGAGTTTTGTAACTTATCTTGATAGAATAAAGTATAAACATTACAAGGATATCTTAATTATGAGTAAATATTATTCTATCAATGAGCTTTCAAAAATTTTAGGAGTTTCAGCACAAACATTGCGGAATTGGGACAATAACGGAAAACTTCATCCACACCATACTTCTAGCATATGAAATTGTATTTAACTGCACAAGGTAAGCCTTTTGAGATTATTAGTGATGTTGGTTCTGGAATCAATTATAAGAAAAAAGGATTGAAAGAACTTATAGAAGAAGGGGATGAAGAAGACAATGATAAAAACAATTCGGGTAATGTTGATACCAAATAACAAACAAAAAACTAAATTATTCCAATATGCAAATACTGCCCGGTTTGCTTATAACTGGGCATTGGGTAGAGAACAGGAGAATTATAAAAACGGTGGAAAATTCATATCGGATGGAGATTTACGAAAAGAATTTACACAGTTAAAGAAAACAGAAGAATATTCTTGGTTGAATAATATTTCTAATAATGTAACCAAACAAGCAATTAAAGACGCTTGTGAAGCATATAGAGATTTCATTAAAGGGTATACAAAATTTCCACGATTCAAGAGTAAGAAACATTCAGTGCCAAAGTTTTACCAAGACAATGTAAAAATCCAGTTTACAGACACTCATGTAAAAGTTGAAGGATTTGCTGCTTCTAAAAAGAAAAATAAGCAGAAAATAAATTGGATAAGACTTGCTGAACATGGTCGAATTGCTACTGAAAACGTAAAATACAGTAATCCACGTATCAAGTATGACGGACTTAATTGGTATATAACCGTTGGTATTGAATATGAAGATTCTGCTACTCTTCCATCTAAAGAAGGCATTGGAATTGATTTAGGAATTAAGGATTTTGCAATATGTTCTGATGAGCATAAATATCAGAACATAAATAAAACGCAAAAAATTAAGAAACTAGAAAAAAGAAAACGCAGGTTACAGCGTTCTATATCGAGAAAATATGAGAAAAATAAGAAAGGAGTAAGTTACTGTAAAACAAGTAACATTATAAAAAGCGAAAAAGAACTTTTAAAATTAAACCATAGACTAACAAATCAAGCTCTAAATTATGTAGTTGTTGTGGAAGTATTAAGAAAGATTTGAAGTTGTCAGACCGTATTTACAGATGTGAATGTGGAAATGTAATTGATAGGGATTATCAAGCGGCTTTAAACCTGAAAAGATATGGAGAAATGGTTTTAGGGCAATCTGTAGCATAACATTTTCAAGTTAATACAGATATGTACTGATACGTTAGTCAGGAATTTATGCCTATGGAGTGTACAAGAACTTGTGAGTAGTATCTGAATTTATTCAGTACAAAAGCATACACGTTGAAGTAGGAATGAAACATAAAAGTTTATAACTTTTTATAAGTTTTCGGTAACGGAACCATATGAAAACGGTAAAGATAAGAGAACTTGAGATTGGAATCGGTATTCCGAAAATCTGTATTCCGGTCATGGGAACTACCGATGAGGAGATACTGGAACAGACAAAAAAGGTGGCAGAGAAACACCCGGATCTTTTGGAGTGGAGAGCGGATTTTTATGGTCAGCTTGAAAGTCAGCAGCAGGTTGCAGAACTTTCAGAAAAAATGCGTGACATATTACAGCAGATTCCGCTCATTTTTACAGTCCGGACAGCGAATGAGGGCGGCAATTGTCAAGTTTCGACACAAGATTATGTTAACATTTTAAAGGGTGCAGCTACGATGCCCGGCATTGATCTGATTGATGTGGAATTATATAAAAATATTACGGTGATGGAAGAACTGATTCACCACATTCAGGAAATGGGGAAAAAAGTCATTGCTTCCAATCATCATTTTCATGAAACACCAAAACGGCAGGAAATGACAGATATCCTGGCACAAATGGAAGAAAGCGGTTCTGACATCAGAAAGCTTGCGGTAATGCCAAATTGTCCGGAAGATGTGCTGGAACTTCTTTCGGCTACGGTTTGGGCAAATAAAACAGGGCAGGCACCCGTAATTACCATGTCCATGAGTGCAATGGGTGCAGTCAGCCGGGTAAGCGGTCAAGTCTTTGGTTCTTGTGTAACCTTTGGAACTGTAGGCGAGGCATCGGCACCGGGGCAGCTGGCACTGGAGGATTTAAAACTGTTTCTTGAAAAACTGAAACCATGATTTCTGATACTGTGCTTTACATAAAAAATGAAAAGAAGGGTAATGACTGTCGAGAAAATTCAGAATACGACACACGCGTTTTGACAAAATAAACACCCCCTATCCCATATAATAATACTTGCTTATTCCAGTAAGTACGTATTCAACAGGGATAGGGGGTGTTTTGTGTACTATGAAATTTTCATAGATGTCCTGTTTACGATGAATTATGTGATGGATTTTTTCCTGCTCCGGCTGGTCAATCGGCTGCTTCACAGTTCTGCCACACTGGGAAGAAGTCTTCTGGGAGCGCTTATCGGTGCGGGCGGGATCTGCCTGCTTGTCATACACCCGGGAAGCCGGATTATGAATACGATACTGGTACATGTGGTAATTAATACTTTGATGGTAAGGTTTGGATGTAAATTAAAAAAAATCCGGGAACTAGTTAAGGGGATTCTGGTTCTGTATATGGCAGCTTTCCTTTTGGGAGGAATGATGATGCTGATACAAAGATATTCAGGATCCTGGGGTATACGGGTATGTCTTCTCTCAGGAACCATCAGTTATCTGTTTCTCGTTGCCGGTATCCGGGTTTATACCCGGTCAGAGAAAAAGGCAGACCGGACATATAAGATCTGGCTGTATGCAAATGGAAAATGTAAAGAAGGAACCGCATTTTTAGATACGGGAAACAGGCTGGCTGACCCTGTCAGCGGCAAACCGGTGTGTATCGCAAAAATGGATATACTGGAAGGTTTGCTTGATGAGGATACCTTGAGAGAACTGGAACAGTTTGCTTCCGGGTGTTTGAGCGGGAACTTTGGAAATCTGCACCCTCATTTCGTTCCGTTTACCAGTCTTGGCTGCAGTCAGGGCATGATACTGGCGGTCACTTTGGATTATCTTTGTCTGGAAGGACGAAGAGTACATAAAGTGATTCGCCGGCCGGTAATTGCTGTTTCCAGTGAACATAGTCCCTTTCAGGGAGATTATCAGATGATTTTGCATCCAAATCTAATAGACAGTTAGGAGGAATTGTTATGATGCAAGCAGTGTTACCCAGTCATTTTCGGTTTCGAATGGTTTCCGGTTTTTCAAGAGTTGTATGGAAACGTCCGGGAGATATATACTATATCGGTGGTGCGGATGTTCTTCCGGCGCCACTTACTCCTCAGGAGGAATCGGAAATTATACAAAAACTTATGAAAGAAGAGGATGAACAGGCCAGTCAGGAAGCCAGAACCAGTCTGATTGAGCACAATTTACGTTTGGTCGTGTATATTGCACAGAAATTTGACAATACTGGAGTGGGTATGGAAGATTTGATTTCCATCGGAACGATTGGCCTGATCAAAGGAATCAATACTTTTAATCCGGAAAAAAATATCAAACTGGCTACTTATGCTTCCCGTTGTATAGAGAATGAAATTCTTATGTATCTCAGGAGAAACAGTAAAACACGGGTGGAAGTTTCTATTGATGAACCGCTGAATGTGGACTGGGATGGAAATGAGCTTCTTTTGTCGGATATTCTGGGGACAGATGAGGATGTGATTTATAAAGACCTGGAACACGAGGTAGAATGTAAACTTCTGGGAAAGGCGATTAACAAGTTATCACAACGGGAACGGACGATCATCTGTCTTCGCTTTGGACTGAATCAGCCGGACGGAAAAGAGAAGACACAAAAAGAAGTTGCGGATATGCTGGGAATTTCTCAGTCCTATATTTCCAGACTGGAAAAACGGATTATGCGGAGATTGAAAAAAGAAATTGTTCGATATGAATAAGAGCATAGTATTTTTGCGAAAGGCTTGCCAACCCCAATCATAACCGTTATAATGGCAATTGATTATAACTGATTTACAAGAAAGATAAGAAAGGATGCTATGCCATGTATTGTGTAAAAAAAGTGACGGAAGACTTGTTCTGGGTAGGTGGAAATGACCGCAGGCTGGCTTTATTTGAAAATGTATATCCGATTCCGAGAGGAGTATCCTATAACTCCTATGTATTACTTGATGAAAAGACGGTTCTGTTTGATACTGTAGATCATTCCGTAAGCAGCAGATTCTTTGAAAATCTGGAGTATGTTCTGGGTGAGAGAACTCTTGATTATATGATCGTCAATCATATGGAACCGGATCATGCCGCTACGATAGGTGAAGTGGTACGCAGATATCCGGAAGTGAAAATTGTATGCAATGCCAAGACTGTTCCTATGATGAAGCAGTTCTTTGATTTTGATGTGGATTCCAAAACGACAGTTGTGAAAGAGATGGATACACTCTGCACGGGAAAACACACCTTAGCATTTGTTATGGCACCTATGGTTCACTGGCCGGAGGTTATGGTGACTTATGATACAGTTGACAAAATTCTGTTTTCGGCAGATGGTTTTGGAACTTTTGGTGCTCTGAACGGTAATATCTTTGCTGATGAAGTGAATTTTGAGAGAGACTGGCTGGATGATGCCAGAAGATATTTTATCAACATTGTCGGAAAATATGGAGTGCAGGTTCAGAATCTGCTGAAAAAAGCAGCAACGCTTGAGATTAAGATGATCTGTCCGCTTCATGGACCGATCTGGAGAGAAAATCTGGGATGGTTTATCGATAAATACGATAAATGGAGCAGCTACGCACCGGAAGATGAAGCGGTTATGATCGCTTACGCTTCTATCTATGGCAACACAGAAAATGCAGCTGAGGTACTGGCAGCAAAACTGGCAAACAAAGGAGTAAAAAATATTGCCATGTATGATGTATCTGTTACCGATGCTTCTGTTGTAGTGTCGGAAGCTTTCCGGTGCAGCCATCTGGTATTTGCCTGCCCGACATATAATGCCGGACTTTTCCCGAAGATGGAGACAGTACTTGCAGAACTGAAAGCACATAGTCTTCAGAACAGAACCGTTGCTCTGATGCAGAACGGAACATGGGCACCAATGGCAGGTAAGCAGATGAAAGAAATCTTTTCTGGAATGAAAAACATTGAACTTCTGGAAGAAAGTGTGACTGTGAAATCCGCATTGAAGACAGAGCAGGATGCAGAGGTGGAAGCATTGGCTGATAAAATTGTGGCTTCGATGAAAAGATGATGAGGATTATTATGGATAATTTATCTTCGATCATTGTGGTGTTGATTCTGGCAGTGGCAGTAGCACTTGTCATCCGAAAAATGATAAGAGCAAAAAAAGCAGGAAAATCCATAACATGCGGTAGAAATTGCGGTGGTTGTACAGGATCCTGTAGTTGTTATTCCACATCAGATAAAAAGTCAAAATAGTATATTTATTGGTTAAATTAGTAGAGGAAATTCCCTGTGATATGTATTATAATAAATCTACTGCAAAAAGCGGATTTTATACATATCATGGGGATTTTTATTATGCCGTAACAGATACTGGAGAATGAAACCAAAGATTGGTGGTGGTTATGAGCAAATGAAATGAAAATTCCTGAAAAAAGAAAAAGGAGTGTGACAAAAATGGGCATGGAAGGTTATAAGCTGGAGTCTCATCCGGTATGTAACAAAGAATCGGTTATTCAGGGAGAAAAATACAGAATCACTGTGCTTACATCATCGTTGGTACGTCTGGAATACAGTGAACAGGGAAAGTTTGAGGACAGAGCAACTCAGTCAGTACTGAACAGAGATTTTTCGGTTCCCCAGTTTAAAGTTATTGATACAGAAGAAGAATTGTCTGTTTATACAGAAAATATTGAAATACATTATAACAGAAAAGCATTTGCGGCAAACGGTCTGCAGATCAAAGTAAATAATATGGGCGGCGGCTGGGAAAACACCTGGCATTTTGGCGAAGAACCCGGTGATCTGGGAGGAACCGCCCGTACGTTGGATATGACGGATGGACCAAGAACATTAAATCCTATGCTGTATCGTAAAGGAGAAACACCACTGGAAGATAAGATTTCCGGTAAAATCCCTATGGAACATGGTGTGATCTCCAAATGTGGATTTTCTGTTATTGACGACAGTCATTCTATGGTGCTGACAGAAGATGGATGGATTGCACCGAGAGAACAGGATATTACCGATATGTATTTCTTTGGTTATGGTCATCGTTACCAGGAATGTCTGAAAGATTTTTATCACTTGTGCGGAAAAACTCCGCTTCTTCCCAGGTATGCACTGGGTAACTGGTGGAGCCGTTATCATCGTTATACAGAAGAGGAATACAAAGAGCTGGTAGAACGTTTTGAAAAGGAAGAGATTCCTTTCTCAGTAGCTGTTGTGGATATGGATTGGCATCTTGTGGATGATGTGGATCCGAAGTACGGAAGCGGATGGACCGGATATACATGGAATAAAAATTTCTTCCCGGATCCAAAAGAGTTTATGAGCTGGCTTCATGAGCATGGAATGAAGATTACATTGAACGTACATCCGGCAGATGGAGTCCGTGCTTTTGAAGAGCCGTATAAACGTGTGGCAGAAAAAATGGGAATTGATCCGGAAAGTGAGCTTCCTGTGCAGTTTGATCCGGCAGATCCACATTTTATGGAAGTATATTTGAAAGACCTCCATCATCCTCTGGAGGAGGAAGGGGTTGATTTTTGGTGGCTTGACTGGCAGCAGGGAACGGTCACTAAGGTTCCGGGTCTTGATCCGTTGTGGATGTTGAACCATTATCATTATCTGGACAGCAACTGGAAAGGCAGCCGGTCGATTACCTTCTCAAGATATGCAGGTGTGGGCAGTCATCGCTACCCGGTAGGATTTTCCGGAGACACTGTGATTTCCTGGGATACTCTGAATTTCCAGCCGTATTTTACGAATACAGCAAGCAATATTGGTTATGGATGGTGGAGTCATGATATCGGCGGTCATATGATGGGGGTACGTGATGACGAATTAATGGCCCGTTGGGTACAGTACGGAGTATTTTCACCGATTAATCGTCTGCACAGTACAGATAATCCGTTCAATGGAAAAGAACCATGGAAATTTGATAAGATCACAGAAAGTGTGATGGAAGAGTATCTGCGTCTGCGTCATGCGATGATTCCATATCTGTATACCATGAACCGCAGAGCACATGTGGATGACTTGCCGCTGATTCAGCCGATGTATTATATGGAGCCGGAACAGCAGGAAGCTTATGAAGTACCGAATGAATACTATTTTGGCTCCGAACTCCTCGTTTCTCCGATTACCGAACCACAGGATAAGACGGCAAGAGCAGCGAAAGTAACCACATGGCTTCCGAAAGGTCTATGGGTAGATTTCTTTAATGGAACGGTATACCACGGTGGAAGAATGGTTAATCTGTGGAGAGGCGTAGAAGATATGCCGGTTCTCATGAAAGCAGGCGCAATCGTGCCAATGAAGGAAATGAGCGTTTTTGATAACAGCGTTGAAAATCCGAAAGCTATGGAGGTAAAAATATTCCCGGCAGAGGATGGAAACTTTACTTTGTGGGAAGACCAGGGAGATACAGCTGTTGATGCAGAAGAGAACTGGGCAGCTACACAGCTTACATTCACCGGCGGAGCTGAAGATCGATTTGTGATTGGAAAAGCTATGGGCAATTTGTCTGTGATTCCGGAAAGCAGAAGTTGGAAACTGGTATTCATGGGAGTTGATAAAGCGATGGTTGAAGTTACGGCAGATGGAGTATCTATTGATGCGAAAGTAACATATTGTCGGACAACCACCAGCCTGATCGTAGAAATACCGGAAACCTCCGTTGAAAAAGAAATCAGCGTTACTTTTATGGAAGGTCTTGTACTGGCTGAGCTGGATCTTGAAGAACGTTGTTATAAAATGCTTGAAAAAGCACAGATGGAATATAATGTAAAATCAAAAATTATGGAAAATGTGAAGAAACAGGGAAGAAATGCGGTTGCATCCATTGCTGCCATGGGACTTAATCCGGCGGTATTTGGGGAACTGTGTGAAATTCTAACAGCGTAACGAAACCGAGAAACCGGACAGGGGACAGTTCTGTGTCCTATTTTTAGGACACAGAACTGTCCCCTGTCCGGTTTTAATTTGTCAAGGACTAAAACTTTTTTTAATTTCAGTTAGAAGTGAATAGATAAAAGTGCATATGAGAATCATTTTATTAGAAACAAATATTGTGACTTCAGGAGGATTCTTATTATGGCACTTAACAAGGTTGAAATCTGTGGGGTAAATACGGCAAAGCTTCCCGTACTTACCGAGGAAGAGAAAGAATTGCTCTTTGAGAAAATCAAACAGGGGGATAAAGAAGCCCGGGAATTGTATATCAAGGGAAATCTCAGGCTGGTCTTAAGCGTGATCAAAAGGTTTGGCAGCAGTAACGAAAATGCCGATGATTTATTTCAGATTGGATGTATCGGGCTGATTAAGGCAATTGACAATTTTGATACGACTTTAAATGTAAAGTTTTCTACTTATGCGGTTCCTATGATCATAGGAGAGATACGAAGATATCTTCGGGATAATAATGCGATCCGTGTCAGTCGTTCTCTTCGGGATATTGCATACAAAGCGATTTATGCAAAAGAGAATTATGTGAAAAATAATCTTAGAGAACCGACGATTATGGAAATTGCATCGGAGATTGGTATTGATAAAGAAGAAATTGTATATGCGCTGGACGCTATTCAAAGCCCGGTAAGTCTTTATGAACCTGTATATACGGAAGGTGGAGATACCCTGTATGTGATGGATCAGGTCAGTGATAAGAAAAACCGGGAGGAAAACTGGGTGGAAAATCTTGCATTGCAGGAGGCGATGCAGAGACTGAATGATAGAGAAAAACATATTGTAACACTGAGATTTTACGAGGGAAAAACACAGATGGAAGTGGCAAAAGA
>SFQZ01000113.1 GCA_004562915.1 bacterium | reverse complement strand
TTAATAATATTTTCTGTATCTGTCTGATTTCTGTAGGTGATGCGTTCCATATATACAAATCCTTTCTAAATTTGTTTTATGCTTGATAAAAGTATAGCATTACTAAATTTTCCTGTCAATCTATTTGAAAAACTCGTGTTTGTCGTATAGATGTATATTCATGAAGTTGGGGGCTAAAACTTTTGACTCCAACTTCATGAATTCATTCAACACATTTTACTCTCACTTGTTATGTTCATCATGTAAAAAAATAAAACGACCATATTTACTTACATAATTAGTCGTTTTATTTCCTCTTTCTTTTTTTGATATTTTACTTGGAATGTTTATGGATTCAAAACTATTTTAACTCCTCTGAATAATATGGTACACAGATTACAGTTCCATATTGCAAGTGATCATCTGTCAAATGATTGATCGTTTTTACTTCGTCCATATATTCATAGATATCTGTATATTCATCCGTCATATACTCTGAAGCAATTCCCCATAAAGTATCATCCCGATCAACATATACACTTGTATAATACTTGTAGGTTTCTTCCTGTGAATGACTTTGTTCTTCGTTTGCCTGAACTGCAGATACACTGCAGAATATCATAAGTACAATTATCAGAATGCATACAGCCAGAAGAAAAACTATGTGTCGCTGGTTTCTTTTTCTACACATTTTTATTCCCTTATTATTCCTCATACCCTATTCCTCCAAAACATATACGAATGTTTGTTCACGAACATTTGTTCCTTGTGTTGTTATTATATAATACGAACACGTGTTTGTCAACGTGTATCTGTTATTTTTTTCGAACAAGTTTTCTCGAATATTTGTTTGCATTTTTGATAGTGATATGATATTATGATTAAAAGTGTTCATTAGTTTCGGGAGGTATTCGTAATGGCATACGGAAAGATAAGCAAAAAGCAACAAGAAATATTAGATTATATAAAAAGCGAAATTCTTAATCGCGGGTTTCCGCCAGCTGTCCGTGAAATTTGTGAAGCAGTCAATCTGAGATCCACTTCTTCTGTTCATTCACATCTGGAGACCCTGGAAAAGAACGGTTATATCCGTCGTGATCCTACAAAACCACGTGCAATTGAAATTGTAGATGATAATTTTAATCTGGTCCGTCGTGAAGTTGTGAATGTACCTGTCGTTGGTCGGGTCGCAGCCGGGGAACCACTTCTGGCAATCGAAAATGTCGAAACTTATTTCCCGATTCCTGCAGAATTTATGCCAAATGCACAGACTTTTATTCTAAATGTAAAAGGTGAAAGTATGATCAATGCAGGAATCCTTGATGGTGATAATGTAATCGTTGAACAATGTTCCAGCGCTTCCAACGGTGATATGGTTGTCGCTCTCGTTGATGACTCTGCTACTGTGAAAACCTTCTATAAAGAAGATGGATATTATCGTCTCCAGCCGGAAAACGATTATATGGATCCAATCATAGTGAATGGCGAACTGCAGATTCTTGGTAAAGTTATTGGTGTTTTCCGCTTTATGAAATAGTAATGTATTATGATGCCAGGGATTTCGGGAGCGTGAAAAGCGAAGAAATTCCTGGCATCATGGTGTCAAAAGCTTTGACACCAACATCATATTATTAAAACACGCATGTTAACATAAATATATTATGTCAACATGCGTGTTGCTGAAAATTACATACGTAATCCATTTTTACAAAATGTTCGATTTCTCTTTATTTTAAATCTGCCACTTCAATGGATTTTCCATCTCTCCAGATTCTTTCCAGATCATAGAATAATCTGTTTTCCTCATCAAAAATATGAATTACGATATCGCCATAATCCATTAATATCCAATTGGCTGTTGAATATCCTTCGATCTGTTTCACCGGATATCCTGCTTTTCCAAGTACCTCATCTACGTTATCTGCCATAGCCTGTACCTGATTTCTGTTACTTCCGCTGGCTATAATAAAATAATCGGCAAGACTGGAAACTTTTTCGATATCGATAACCTTAATATCATTTGCCTTTTTGTCATCCAGCGCATCACATGCCATAGCAGCCATTTTTCTGGATTCTGTCATAGTGTTTTCCTCCTTTATTGTTATTTACCACATTTTTTTCTATAATATTCGTACGCTCTCACTGTAGCCTGATCCACATCATCGGGATTTTCATCCAGATACTCCAGGGTATCATGCAGAATCTCATACATACAAAGATCCAGATTCTGAAAAGCAATCTTACGTATTTCTGCCAATCTTGGAGCTTTGTTTCTGGCAGGTTCTATATAATCGGCTATATAGATTATTTTTTCAAGCATGGACATATCTTCCGTTCCCGTCGTATGCCAGATAATAGACCGCAGGATTTCCTGATCTTTTATCCCGTATTTTTCACTGGCGATATAGGCCCCAACCTTTGCGTGAAGAAGAAATGGATGCTCTTTTTCAAATTCGCTGACAGGTATATTGTTTTCTTTACAAAGCTTCATCTTTTTCTTTGTAGGAATACATTTGGCACAGTCGTGAAGTAAACCGGCAATCTGTGCTTTTTCCAGATCCACATCGTATACCATGGCGAGAGCCGCTGCTGTATGCATTACCCCCAACGTATGCCAGAGACGGTCCTCATCCAGGTATTTTTTTAGTTTTTTCTCTATCTTCTGTAAATCATATTTTGATTCTTCCACAAATTTGTCCTCCGGAATCTCCAATTTATCATCTGTCACTTATATATTTTCTGTTCTTTGATGTAAGTGTATACAGAATCCGGTACATAATAAAGAATACTTTCCGATTCTGCGATCCACTTTCTCAGCATTTTTGAGGAAATATCAAGATTGGGAATATCCAGTAAGAAAAACTCTCCGTTATACTTTTCACCCAGATACTTCATCTGACTTATAAGCCGTGGTTTCTCCACGTGATTTCGCCCAGCTACCAGAAGCTTAGCTGCCTGACAGATACGTCCCGGCTCTTTCCATCCATCAAAATCAAACAGCGAATCCGCACCTATAATAAAATAGTATTCTACGCCCGGATTTTGGCATTTTAACCGTTCCAGCGTTCTATAGGTATAGGAATACCCATCTGCATTCATTTCTTCCAGAGAAAGGGCAAAATGCAGATTGCCTTCGATAGCTCTCCGCACCATTTCCACCCGCTGATCATCCGTGGCACGTCCTTCCCTGTGCTGCTTATGAGGAGGATTACCAGAGGGCATAAACAGTATTTTTTCAAGCCCAAACTGCTGATATGCCTTTTCACCCAGAATCAGATGTCCGATATGGATGGGATCAAAGGTTCCTCCCATAATACCGATTTTCCTTTTCATATTTCTCCCTGCCTTATGGAAGCTGTATTTTTTTCTTTTCCTTCTTGCCTTCCTTATAAAGAACGATTTTCTTTCCGATTACCTGCACCACCTGAGATCCCGTTCTCTCAGCAAGCATCTGAGCCATCTGAGAGGGATCGTCCATGCAATTCTGCAGGACACTTATTTTAATCAGCTCTCTTGCATCAAGTGCTTCACTGACAGACTTGGTAAATTCCGGAGTTAAACTGGATTTACCAATCTGCAGAATTGGTTCCATTGTCATTGCAAGACTTTTCAAATATGCTCTCTGTTTACTTGTCATGATATCCTCCGCCTATTTGTAATAATCAAATTCAAAACCATACATACGTACGGTATCACCTTCCTGAATGCCTGCCTTTTCAAGTTCTTCCAGAATACCTCCCTCTTTCAGGAACTTCTGGAAGAAAGAAAATCCTTTCTCAGAATCCAAATTCGTGTAACCAAGCATTTTTTCGATCTTAGGACCTTCTACTATATAAGTATGTCCATCATCTTCCTTTTCGACTGTGTAAGGAAGATTTTCAGTTATCAGAACATCCTCCGGGAAGAATTCCTGTTTAAAAATAACCGGCTGTTTTTCCGTATGATCCAATAGATCTTTTACTGCGTATAATAATTCTTTTACACCTTTTCCGGAAACTGCAGATATCGGATATACCTTAATCCCTTTCGGTTCAAATTCATCCCGGAGACGCTGAATGGGATTTTCACCTTCCGGATAGATCACATCAATTTTATTTGCTGCAATCACCTGCGGACGTGATGCAATCTCCGGATTGTATGCTTCCAGCTCCGCATTGATTTTATAAATGTCTTCCACAGGATCTCTTCCTTCCGTAGAAGCCGCATCTACAATATGAATCATCACACGGGTACGTTCAATATGGCGAAGGAATTCATGTCCCAATCCCACGCCCTCAGATGCCCCTTCAATCAGTCCTGGAATATCCGCAATAACAAAACCATCATTACCGTCCAGATCGACGACACCAAGATTGGGGGTCAGAGTGGTAAAATGATAATTTGCGATTTTGGGCTGTGCATTTGTCACCCGGGAAAGAAATGTTGATTTTCCCACGTTTGGATAACCCACAAGACCAACGTCAGCGA
Organism: bacterium; assembly: GCA_004562915.1. Lineage (GTDB taxonomy): Bacteria > Bacillota > Clostridia > Lachnospirales > Lachnospiraceae > Oliverpabstia. The sequence goes on along the minus strand of SFQZ01000113.1, from coordinate 2,656 downwards.
TCACCTTCAATTCCAGACGTACTTCAAGTTCCTGGGCCGGCTGTCCCGGCTGTGCGTACTTCGGAACCTGCATGGTTGCAGTAGCATAATGCATATTTCCTTTTCCGCCACGACCACCTTTTAATATGATCTGACGTCTGTTTTCTCCTGACATATCAGCAATAACTTTTCCGCTTTCTACCTCATATACTACTGTACCTTCCGGTACTTTCAGAACAATATCTTTTCCATCCGAACCATGGCAGCGTTTTTTACCACCTTCTTCACCGTTCTGTGCGGAATACTTTCTTTTGTGGCGGAATTCATTCAGGGTGTTCAATCCCTCATCCACTTCAAATATTACATCCCCACCACTGCCGCCGTCTCCGCCATCCGGACCGCCATTCGGTACATAAAGTTCTCTCCGGAAACTGACATGACCATCGCCACCCTTTCCGGAACGGATGATTATTTTCGCTCTGTCTGCAAACATATTTTTACTCCTGTATCTATTTTGATCATAGAATTCTCCATCCATTTAAAATTATACATGTATGGATAGGAACTCCCGATACTGTACTCAAAATTTAATAGCAAAAAACAGGCTTCAAACCAAATTGATTTGAAGCCCGCACATATGCATTACTCAGCTACCGGAACGATAGAAACCTGTTTCTTATCTCTTCCTTTTCTTTCAAAACGAACAACACCGTCTGTCAGTGCAAACAGAGTATCGTCTTTTCCACGTCCAACGTTAACACCTGGATGGATCTTGGTTCCACGCTGTCTGTAAAGGATATTACCAGCTTTTACAAACTGTCCGTCAGCTCTCTTTGCTCCTAATCTCTTGGACTCGGAATCTCTACCGTTCTTAGTAGAACCAACTCCCTTTTTATGAGCAAAAAATTGAAGGTTCATATTTAACATGGTTTTACACCTCCTCGAAGATTATATCAATAAAATCTTTATACTGTTCATCTTCCATTCTCTGCAATCCGAGAATGAGCGAATTCAGAAGTAATAAACATTCTTTGGAAGGACAATTCTCAAGAGAAAAACGAATGTCTGTCGATTCCTCATCCACATCCACCCGGAACTCATCTTCCGTAAATGCCTCTATGGAATTAACTGTATTGATCACCAACGCCGAAATAGCAGCACAGACAATATCTTCGCCTTCTTGCGCATATCCTGCGTGACCGTTCACATCAAATCCAACACATTGATGTTCCGAATTCTGATAAAACGTTATCCTGGTCATCAGCTCACCTGATTAAGCGTTGATCTTTTCGATTTTCACTTTTGTGAACTGCTGTCTATGTCCGTTTTTCTTATGATAACCAGTTTTTCTCTTATACTTGTAAACAATAACTTTTCTAGCCTTGCCGTTCTCAATTACGGAAGCAGTAACGCTTGCGTTCTCAACATCAGCACCAACTTTCAGACCATCATTGCTTACTGCAAGTACCTGATCAAATGTAACGGTTTCTCCAGCTTCTACACCAAGCTTTTCTACTTTAATGATATCGCCTTCGGCTACTTTGTACTGTTTACCACCTGTTGCAATAATTGCGTACATATGGCACACCTCCTATTATCATTACTCGCCAAATACGGTGATCCTTTCGGATGCTTCTACCTCTTTGTGCGGCATACTTCGTTATCTTAACACGAAATTTCTGTATCGTCAACTACCTGGATAAATTTTTTATCATAAAATTAAATTTTTTATTCATTATCCAGACAATGGCTTGCAGCGATTGCCAGCACACCAGGACCGGTGTGACATATTACACTGAGAGAAAGTGTATCTACACTGCTGATTGGAAGATTCGGAAAGGCAGCCCTTACTTCTTCCGTCCATTCTTCTGCTTCTTCCCTGCTTGATGTATAAGCAATATGCAGTTTCATTTCACCTTTCTTCACATAATCTGCAAATCGGGTATCCAGATCCTTTTTCATGGCCTCCAGCATATTTTTCTTTGCCGGTTTCATTCCCCGCACTTTTTTATATGCATCCAGCTTTTCTCCCTGAATCTGCAGAATCGGTTTCAGATTCAATGCAGAACCAAGCAAAGCCGCTGCCGGAGTGATCCTTCCTCCTTTTTTCAGATATTTAAGTGTATCTACTACAAGATAGATACTGGCTTCCAAAGCTTCTTTTTCCAAAATTTCTTTTACTTCTTCCGCATTTTTACCCTGCTTTACAAGTGCGATTGCATCCATAACAGACTGTCTCATGGTAACGGAAATTCTTTGATTATTCACAACCTGTACCTTTCCATCATAGTCCTGCGCAAGTCCCATCGACGTCTCGCAGGACGCGCTAAGACCACTCGACATAGGAATATGGACAATCTGATCATATTCTTTCAGCAACTTATTCCACAGATCCATAATATCTGCAGGAGATGGCTGAGAAGTAGAGACATTTACATCCTGAGCAAGCAGTTCATAAAATTGCTCCAGTGATAAGTCCACTTCCTCATAACATAATTTCTCATTTACAAAAAAAGGCATTGGCATAACATAAATTCCCAATTGTTTGGCTTCTGCCTGTGTAATCCCACTGTTACTGTCTGTTACAATGGCAATTCGACTCATATTTCTCCCTCCCTGTAAAATACAATCTTCACACACTTTTTCCTATTATATCATTGTTTCTTTCACTTTTAAA
>SFQZ01000112.1 GCA_004562915.1 bacterium | reverse complement strand
CCATTATACCAAACGGAACAGATTTATGCCTTTTTTATTGGCTGAAATATTGAATTTTCAAGGTTCAACACACCGTATTGGTGTGGGAAGTTTTAGTAACTAACAAAATCTCTTTTTATCATAATGCAATTAGAGAGATTCTTCAATATAATTTTCAAATTCTTCCATACTCATCAGTACTTTTCTGGGTTTGGTGCCTTCTTCAGGACCAACAACTCCTGCATCACAGAGCTGATCCATAATTCTTGCAGCCCGGTTAAATCCGATTTTAAACATTCTCTGAAGCATTCCAATCGATGCTTTGTCTTTTTCAATGATAAATTTTCCGGCGTCTACAAAGTAGGTATCTACATCTTCACTGGTTCCCGCTGCCCCAGCTGATACATTGGAATTCATCATATCAGTGATTTTCTGATCGTAAGAAACCTCTGTCTGATGATGATCTGTCAAAAATTCAACAACCCGACTTACTTCTTTGTCAGATACAAGGGAGCCCTGCAGTCTGGCAGGTTTTTGGTATCCCTGGGGATAATAAAGCATATCGCCTTTGCCCAGAAGTTTTTCAGCACCTACCATATCAAGGATCGTTCTGGAATCTACACCGGAAGTCACAGCAAAAGCAATACGTGAAGGCATATTAGCTTTAATCAGACCTGTGATGACATTTACCGAAGGCCGCTGAGTAGCGATGATCAGATGAATGCCGGCTGCTCTTGCCAGCTGAGCCAGTCGGCAGATCGCATCCTCCACTTCTCCGGGAGCAACCATCATAAGATCTGCAAGCTCGTCAACGATAATTACGATTTTAGGGAGTTTTTTCGGTTTGTTTTCCTCATTTATATCATCAAGCTGAGCCACTTTATCATTGTAACCTTTTAAATCTCTTACATTGTATTCCGCAAATTTGTTGTAACGATCGGTCATCTCTGATACCGCCCAGTTCAGAGCACCTGCGGCTTTTTTCGGATCAGTGACTACTGGTATAAAAAGGTGTGGTATTCCGTTATATACGCTTAATTCCACAACCTTAGGATCTATCAAAATCAGTTTTACCTCATCCGGAGTGGATTTATAGATAAGACTTATAATCAAGGTATTGATACAGACAGATTTTCCGGATCCGGTAGCACCGGCGATCAGAAGATGCGGCATCTTTCCAATGTCGGCAACCACAGTTTTTCCGCCGATATCCTTTCCTACCGCGAAGGCAAGCTCTGATGGAAATTCGCGAAATTCTTTTGATTCCAGAAGATCTCTCAGCATTACAGCACTGTTGGTTGCGTTGGGAACCTCGATACCTACAGCAGCTTTACCCGGAATTGGAGCTTCGATGCGGATATCGGCAGCAGCGAGATTCAATTTAATATCATCTGCCAGATTGACGATTTTGCTGACTTTGACACCCTGTTCAGGCTGCAGCTCGTATCTGGTGACGGTAGGTCCACAGCTTACATTAGTTACAGTGGCATTGACGCCAAAGCTGTTCAATGTACTTTGCAGTTTCATCGCCGTTTCCCGAACCTGATGATCAGAATCACCGGAGGAACCTCTGTTTCCTCTTTTTAAAAGGTTAAGCGGAGGAAACACATACTGCTTTTTCTGTGGAGTTTCCTTTTGAGAAATCTCTTGCTGTATGTTTTTTACTCCATCCTCAATTTCTTTTGGAGAAGATTTAGGATTCTTTTTGGGAGTTTTATTCTCATTATTTTGCGGTGATTCAGACGTTTCAATGGATATTTCTTTCATAAGACCGGATTCTTTTGGCTCAAAGGTATCTGAAAGATTGTTCTCCGGGAAAAGCTCCATAGGTTCCGGACGCTCAATATGCAGTTTTGGAAGTTCTTCTTTTTCTTCAATCGCTGCATCTGATTTTTTCTTTTCTTTCACTGGTGCTTTTTCATTCAAAGATGACTTTTCTTTTTCAAGTGGCAGTTTTAACTGTTCTACAGCAAAAGTTCCCCGTTCTTCTTTCCTTCGGATTCGATTTTCTTTCGCTTCGTGATATACTTTTTCCCCTGTATGCTTGAGCGGTTTCAGGATAGAATGTTGAGTCATCACGATGATAGATATCAAAAGAGCAATAATCAGAATAACATAAGCTCCTATGGATCCAAAAGCAATACATAAAGCTTTTGCCAATCCTCCGCCAATGATACCACCTCCGGTTTTCTGTACCGCACAGTACTGATAATATCCTGTCAGTTTTTCACCTTTTGCGTATCCCACAGTAAACAAATGAATCAGACCGGTAAGAAACCAGAAACCTAAAATCATACCTGCCAGTTTCCTTTTGAACAGACGATTTTTACGATTGACAGCCACAAAAGCAGTACCGAAAAACAGCACAGCCGGAAAGATATAAGCCATCCAGCCCATCAGGCCAAAAAAGAATTTGCTTACGGCATTGCCAACGGTTCCTCCCAATTCAAAATTACTGATCAGGAGCAGAATGGAGGCTGCGAAAATAACAAGAATACCAATCTCCAGACCAAGGCCATTACTGGTCTGCTGTTGTCTGGATGTATGGTTTTTTCTTTTTGAACCAGATGTGTTCTTCTTACGTGAAGAACCGGTATTTTTTCTGCTGTTCGTAGTTTTTGTATTCTGTTTTGGGCCAGTTGAAGCCATTTTATTTCCTCCCCCTTAGCTATATGACCTGTGGTTGTTTCACTAATAATTTATAAACTATTCAGAATCCTACTTGAGCGGTAATACAAAATAGCACACCAAAGAGGCAATTCCCACAAAACCACAGTAAACTGCAAATATTTTAAACCTTTTTTTCTGTACCATAGACATCAGCACATGAATACAGAGGAACCCGGAAACGGCTGCCGTAATCATTCCTACAGTATAAGCTGCACCAAGATGAAAATTCATAGAAGACACTTTAAATTCTCCAAATTCAAGGATCATAGCTCCCAAAATCGCCGGAATTGACATTAAAAAGGAATATTTCACTGCAAAACTTCGACGGAAACCGCATAAAAGTCCCGCTGTGATTGTGATTCCTAATCGTGATATCCCTGGTATTACACCGATTCCCTGGCAGGCTCCAAGTATAAGAGCTTCTTTAACTTTTATATCTTTTGGTATTTTATCTCCACAGTTCCAGTAATCTATAACAATAAGTAGTACAGCAGTAATCAGCAATCCGGAACCGCATGCAAGAAGAGAATGATTCATCTGTTTTACAATTCCTCGAAGAACATAACCGATAATTCCAGTAGGAACAGTAGAAATCAAAAGCATCATAACAAGTTTTCTATAATTATTATAAAGTACTTTTTTATAAATTTTTTCATCTGTTTCCTGTATTTTATTGTGAATCCATGCTTTTACATTATAAAAGATATCCGAAATCATTCGAAGAGTTTCCCAGAACATTCTCCGGATATCGGAACGGAATGCGAAAATGACTGCAGCCAATGTACCCATATGGAGCATAATCTCAAATAAAAGTTCTGTTTCTTCATTCGTGTGCAGCAAAGCACTTAAAATTGCAAGATGACCGGAACTGCTGACAGGCAGAAACTCAGTAACACCCTGAACGATTCCCAAAAGAATTGCCTCTAAAAAGCTCATATCTTACCTCATCCTATGTACTGCATTTTATTACGAAAATTAATTATATCATAAATTAATTTTACTTACAATCAAAAATGGGGACGGAATGCAATTCTGCTATCCGTTCCCCATAAATCTTTTATTCGTTTTTCTCTTTTTTTCTTTTTTTTTCTCGAATCAACTCATATAATTTACTGAGAGCTTCACTGATTCCGCCGACCTGATCAATCAGACCTTCTTTTACTGCTTCTCTGCCGTCCAACATAGTCCCCACATCCTTTACAAGAAGGGATGTGTCAAGCATAAGCTCCTCAACCCGTTCCTGCGTAATATGAGAATGATCCGCAATAAAAGCAGTAATTCGATCCTGCGTTTTTTCCATATTCCGATAAGTCTGCATCACTCCTATGAACATTCCGTTGGTTCTTACAGGATGAATCACCATGGTGGCACTGGGAACGATAAAACTATAATCGGAAGAAACTGCCAGGGGGACACCGATAGAGTGACCTCCTCCAAGTACCAGTGATACGGTGGGTTTACTCAGGGATGCAATCATTTCTGCAATGGCAAGTCCGGCTTCCACATCTCCTCCTACAGTGTTAAGCAGAATCAGTAGTCCGTCTACGCTGTCATCGTCCTCTACCATGGCAAGTCTTGGCAGGATTTGTTCATATTTTGTGGTTTTTGCCCGCTCTCCCAGGGTTTCATGACCTTCTACTTCGCCTATGATCGAGAGAAGCTGAATTCTGTTTTCCAGTTTAGCAATATTGTCCGTGTTTTCTTTCATATCCATAAGTGCACTCTCCTTTTACATTTAGTATGTGCAGTTTATGGGAAAAAAAACATTATTTTTCAAGATAAATTATTCGTTCCAGTTATGATATACAGCCTGAACGTCATCATCATCTTCCAGAAGGTCCAGTGTTTTCTGAAGATTCTTGATAGCCGTTTCATCTGTAAGATCCACATAAGTCTGAGGAATCATAGTAACCTCTGCTTCAGCCATCACAATTCCTTCTTTTTCCAGAGCTTCGCGAACCTCTGAGAAATCATCCGGATCGGTAAGGATTTCGTAACAATCGTCTTCTTCAGAAAAGTCTTCTGCACCGGCATCCAGAGCCATCATCATCAGATCATCTGCATCCATTTCACAATCTTCTTTAGCGACAATGATCTGTCCTTTTTTATCGAACATAAAGGATACACATCCAGGGGTACCAACATTTCCGTTTCCTTTTGTAAACGCGCTTCTTACATTGGCAGCGGTTCTGTTCTTATTATCTGTCAGAGTATCAACGATAATTGCGATACCATTCGGACCATAACCTTCATAAGTGATCACTTCGTAGTTATCAGCGTTTGCATCTCCGGCTGCGCGTTTAATACCTCTTTCAATGGTATCGTTCGGCATATTGTTTGCTTTTGCTTTTGCGATAACATCGCGCAGCTTACTGTTGTTTTCCGGATCCGGTCCGCCTTCTTTTACAGCGATTACGATTTCTCTACCGATAATAGTGAAAATTTTTCCTTTTTTTGCATCATTTTTTTCTTTTTTATGTTTGATATTGGCGAACTTTGAATGTCCTGACATAGTTTTTCTCCTCTTCTTATTGTATTTTTTCTACTCTTATTTTTTGAATGATATTATTTTCTACGGAAAGGATCTGAAAACAATATCCATTCGCATTTATCTCTTTATCTTCATCTGTAGGAATATGTTCCAGCAGAGAAGTAAGATATCCGTTCAGGGTTCCGTATTCATGCTCTCCCAGATCAATGCCCAGCACTTCCTCCACATCATCCAGTGGCGTAAGTCCATCCATGAGGATACTTTCATCGAACTGAGGCTGAATAAATTCTTCGGATTCGTCATATTCGTCAAGAATATTTCCCACGATTTCTTCCAGTATATCTTCCAGTGTCAGAAGTCCGGCTGTCTGACCGTATTCATCGACTACAATTGCCATATGTATCTTTTTTGTCTGCATGGCTTTGAAAATAGCGTCAATACTTCGGGTTTCCGGTATATAGGCTACGGAACGAATCAGATGCGGAATCTGTACAAGAGGACAATCTTTATACTCTTTTTTCATCTGATGAATCATGGCATCCTTTATATGAATAAAACCGGTGATGTTATCGATATCCTCATGATATACCGGATATCTGGAATTACTGTGTTCAATCATAAAATGAATCGCATCATCCAGCGTCATTTTCTCATCCAGTGCATTCATATTTTTTCGATGCGTCATAATATCTTTCGCATCTTTATCACTGAATTCCATAATGTTCTGGATCATCTCCGCTTCACTTTCCTGTATGACACCCTGTTCGTGCGCTTCATCTACCAGATCAATAATTTCATCTTCCGTTACATCATCTGCCGGATGATGAGGATCAATGCCGAAAAAGCGAACGATCACATTTGTCAGCACCGAGGTCAGTCTCGACAAAGGTAAAAGCAGGATGATAGCCGTCCGTACAATCGGCAAAAACTTATAAACAACTGTATCCGCGTAATGAGCACACAGTTTCTTTGGTATCATGATCCCCACAGAAAGAAGAATGATCATGCTGACCAGACTTACCAGAACCAGAATACTGTCAAATAAAATGGCAGATCCCAGTTTTTCAGCCAGCGAGGTACTCTTTAATGTACCGTGAAAATAATATGTCATGCTCCTTATCAGGAAAACACCGATCAGCATGCTTAAAAGGGTAGCCGTTACCTGAATCGTATTGATCAGATCTTCCGGCTGTGCAAGCATACGAAGCAGGGTGATGCTTTTCTTATCTCCCTGATCTGCTTTTTTTTCAATTTCTCCTTCATTTACATGCTGGATGGCGGAACTAAATCCGTATAATAAGCTGTTTAAAATAATAAATATCAGAAATATGATACACCCGGCTACCGGGCTGTCTCCACTCTCCATAGATACTCCTTTTTCTATTGTATACGGCATTTCTTACTGACCGTCCTTACAGAATATACCATCTTCCGCATATTTCGTCAAGAAAAAGCAGAAGACACAGTATTTATGTAGGAAGCTCCAGACTGATCTGAAGAGCTCTGTCAACCTGTGAAAGAATATCCTGATCCAGATGGCAGACTTTGTCTTTCAGCCGTTGTTTATCAATTGTACGAAGCTGTTCCAGTAAAATAACGGAATCCCGCACGATATCGTACGTGGAAGCGTCAATCTCAATATGAGTCGGAAGCTTTGCCTTATTCATCCTGGAGGTAATGGCTGCACAGATGATCGTCGGGCTGTGCCGGTTTCCACAGTCGTTCTGAATCACCAGCACCGGACGGATCCCTCCCTGTTCGGAACCGATCACCGGTCTCAAATCTGCATAGTAGATGTCGCCTCTTCTTATTATATTCACTCACTTCACGCTCCGATAATTCTGTTTTAAAACACTTCTGCCCGTAGTATTCCCACAATTATCGGATTGTATGCCTGCCGGGAAGGATTTTCCCCGGCGGTCCCGTCACGTTTCTGTCTGTTCCCGGTTCCTGTAATATACTCTGGGAACCCGCTTCCCGATGCAGCAGACAAATTCATAGTTGAACCGGCCCGAAAGCGATCCAAGCTCCTCCACCGAAATGGAAGCCC
>SFQZ01000111.1 GCA_004562915.1 bacterium | reverse complement strand
ATTCAGACTGGAAGCATCCACCACTGCCTTATCTGCCGTCCTTTCTGAAGTTCCCACACTGACATACGAAGAAATGATATAACCGCTGTAAACCTGCCCGCTCTTGACCACATAGGTATAGTACCATGTGATGCCGCCGGAATCCAGAGCATCCCCAATGATAGTTATTTCTGTATTCTTTGTAACGGTAGTCACTGCACTGTTGCCGGTTCCCGGACCGGTCCGCAGGTTCACGCTGTCCCCGGTGACTGTCCCCCTCCGGTAAGTAACCTGGAGCCCTTCATATATCTCCCCGAGGATCCGGACACGGTCAAACAGATTCGTCCCTGTGCCGGTATAACCACTGGTGCCGTTACGGAAATCACCGTTGGTGATCAGGTTATACCGGCTGGCAGCTTTTCCCTCCTCCAACTGAAAGCAGTCAAAATAAACATCTGCTTTCCCACGGATCCCCGCATAGATTTTTCCTGATGATACACTCTCTGTCTCCGGCAGGGAAAGTGTTGTTATCAGACGGTACCATCCGTCTTCGGTCTTATAGTAATCCACCTCTTCCGAATATATGGTATCCCCGGAAGCTAATGTTGCCTGGATCTGCACCTCACATTTTCCCTGTTCCAATACAGCATCCGGTGCATTCACATAAGCAGAAAGAGTATATGTCTTTCCATTTTCAAAATTTACACTCTGCTGGCAGCCGCCTTTCCCCGTATCTTTTGTAGATACCATATGGAACGTATTCGTCCCTACGAGGGCTTTTGCGGCATCTGCATGCAGGGTGACGGACGCTTCTTCCTGTATCCTGTTCCATCCGGTATCGGATTCCAGATAGGAATTCTGCAGAAGGTTCACTGCAGTCGTCTGAAGCTTTGAAACTTTTGATATTTTGTTGGAATTGCTTCCTCCTGTCAGATACCTGGAACTCTGCGCCTGCCCTTTGTCATTTATAACAGAGACTGTGTTTCCGGTAGGATTGAACAGGTAAATCTCTTTCCGCCCTTCTCTGTCTGTAAACGTCGTATGGTTGCTCCACCTGTCAATCGAAAACATCTGTCCAGCCGTACCGCCGGAATTTTCTTCCACCTGTTCTACCCGATGGGGTGTAACTTCCGAATATGTATAGTGGATGTTGTATCCATCAATATTCTGGACGGTTTCCAGCATTCCGTTTCCATTATATATATAACTGATTACTTCTCCATCCGTATCTGTGATCTGGGTCAGCTGACTTCCCTGATAAGTAAAAGTCTTTGTTTTTTGATAGGGATCTTCCACCGTACTCAGAAGCCCGCTGCTGTTATAAGAAAGTGTTACAGTACGTCCTGCCCCATCATGGATACTCGATATCTTTCCGGAAGTGTATGTGATTGTCAAAGCATTCCCGTTCTGATCCTCAATACGTACCAGATTGCCCCCTGAATTAAATAATAACTTGTTATCCGATTTGTCAGTGACTGTATAGGCATAGGCTGCTCCTGTTGTTATTGAAAGCTTCAGATCGAGCCCACTCTCATCCAACCATTCTTTTTTTTCATCATCATAATAAAAATAATGCTGCGTGCCGTCTTCATCCGTATAGATGTAATATTTCACACCGGTTATCGTCTGTTCCTTTATGGTTTGATGGTAATTAAGCCTCCATCCGTTCCCATAACCCATATTCGTTCCCTGGTCGTTGGTATTATACACATGGGTAAGGGATATCGGCATCAGGTTGCCGGTGGTGGATACCGTATCATGAACCAGTATCATATTACCGTTATAATCGTTCACATAACCGGTTCCTGCACGGCCAATGTTTTGTTCATGGTATGTCCAATAATCTTCCAGACCACTGTTATTGATATAACCGAAAATCACACTGGGGCGGCATTCTTTTGCGGAAGACGAATAGTCGGAAGAGACGTATTCCGTATAATCTCCATCTTCCCTGGAAGCCTTTATCATGATACCGCTGCATTCTCCTTCCCGAAGCCATTCCTGGGCCAGAGTAGTGATATCGAATGTAATGCACTTTCCAATTTCAGTAGTAAACACAGCGTAGTCTTCTGCTGTATCGTCCGTATCCGGCATCGTCATCCAGGTAACGCCGGTCGATGTCCAGGTCGGATCATTTATCCCATGAGCCATAACTGTACGCTGGGCATTACCGGAAGAATAGCAGTATAGATAGAGTTTTGCATCGACAACCATATCTCCTGTTTTCAGGTTCGGCAGCGTAAAACGCATAAAACTTCTGGCCACACCGCCGGAACTGTCAATACCTGTCTTCAGGACCGAACGGTTATAAAAATTGGTATTGGGGCTTGTAGACAATACATAGGTATCCTGAATAGAGGTCGCATCCTGATCGGTTCTTATAGCCGGATCTACGACTACAGGGAATGTCCTCCCCTCTTCGCTCAGCCATGCTTCATCCACAGTAACCGTGATCTCACATTTTTTTCCATTTCCCTTTTTCAATTCTACCGATACATCAGCGGAAAATTCGCCATCCGCATCATAGACAAACGGTGCATCAATCTCAAAAATTGTTTTTCCTTTCCCGTCCTGAAATAAAACTCTATTTCCATCCTGTACCGGCTCCATACCCTGTGCCTGATATTGGAAAATAAAACGATTGGAAGCATTCGAATCTTTTATTATGATATTTTCTTTTACACGCTGGGATTCCAGGATATATTCCAGATCTACGCCTGGGAGGATATCCCCATATACCACATCCGAATACAGGTTTTCGACTGCCATCATTTCCCGGTTATATTCTTCTGCTGAGGAAAAATAAGAGGCATCCATAGTCTCCTCACCGGGGTCATGGGTAGTGTTCCAGCCTTCACGTTCTTCCGGAAGGATCCCTTCCGTCGTATTATTTTCCGGAAGGTTTTGAATCTTTGCCCCATATTCCTTTTCCGCATTTTCCAGTGAAAGCCCCGATTGAGCTGCCTCCGGGTTTTCCGTCAGCAGGGACGCCGGCTCCATTAAATCGCTTTCCTCCCCTTCAGAGTCCTGTGGTTCTGTGCTTTCCATTTCCTCTGATTCTTTCTTTGAAGGTATATCATGATGCTCGGTACCCGGCTCAAGCCTTTCCGATACGGTATCTTTCTGTACTGCATCTACTTTCTGTGCATCCTTGAGTCCCCAGCTGATCTGGAAGTCATCCAATTTTAATTTCACCAGTTTTTTTCCATTGGATTTTTTTGCGAACTTAACATTCAGCTGATTTGCCTGATTGCCCCAAAAGGGAGTATTATCTTCCTCCCCAGCATCCACGAGACGGTTATCGATCTCTCTCCATTCCCCATTTTCCTGATAATGCACCGGATCCGGATATACTGCTGCAATAAATGTATTGTCACGTTTCTTAAAGTGCTTGATATTGGAACTTCTCTGGGAAATATCCTCTTCTGCAATGAGTACCGTCTGTTCTTCATCATCCAGCAAAAATTCTGATATCTCTTCATCAACCGTGTCTTCTGTTTCAGCATCCTGTACCGTGTCTTCCGTGTTGTTATCTAAAGGGGCTTCCGGTATATCCGTATCATCAGGATTATCAGTCAGACCTGTATCATCGGAAGATTCCATATCCGGATCTTCTGTCCTCTCACCCTCACCGGATTCTCCTCCATTATCTCCCACATTATTGTCATCAACACTCTCGCCATCAATCAGTGAATCCTCTATACCCTGGTCCAATTGCGCCCCAAATACGATCCCTGTACTGCCTATACAGTCATTTCCCAAAAGAGTTAGCACCAACAGCATGCTGCAGATGCGCATCCATCTATGATTTACTTTTTTCATACGTTTCCCTTTCTATTTTCCTTCTCCCTGTTATACCCTCCGGTATGCATATGGTTTTCCCGGATGGTCAAGTGTCGTAATCCTGACGCCCCATCTTGGACTTGCTGCATAGATGACCCGGTTCTGACCCAGATAGATGGCGACCATTTTCCTATCCCCCTCATAAAAAACAATATCTCCTGCTTCCAATTCTGTCCTCTGAACCGAAATCCCTACAGACTGTTGTTGTTCCATGGTTTCCGGAACACTTTTATTGCATGCGGCCATAACTGCATAAACAAATCCGTCATTATCACATCCGGTACTAAGACTTTTTCCGCCCCACACATAAGGTGTTGTGATAGATTCTAATGCTTTTTTTGCAATCAGATCTCCACCGGTTGCCGAATTCATTGTTTCCTGTGACTGTAACTCCCCGGATGATGCAAAGGTATACTTTATCCCATCCATGATGACTACTCCTGTAAGCATCGCTCCATCCGATGCCAGATAGTATTTCTTTCCGTTCAGTGTCAGCCATCCGGTAACCATCTGACCTTCCTTATAGGTGGTGTTTGCTGTGGGATTCAGGTAATACCATGTTCCTTTAATCTTCTGCCACCCCACCAGCATCTCACCTTCCTGATACGTACCGGTTGCTGTTGGATTCAGATAATACCATCGTCCACCATCGTTTAACCATCCTGTCACACGCTGACCTTCGATATAAGGAGATTTTCCGGCAGGGCTCAGATAATACCACTTTTCACTAATTTTGCACCAACCTGTTACCATCCATCCGGATGCATCAAAGTAGTACCAGTATCCATTGATAAATTCCCAGTTACTCTTCGTGTAGCTCCCATCAGCGTGTCTGTACCACCATCGTCCATCCGATGCCTGGATCCACGAACCTGCAATTGTCGTGTCAGCCCAGACCTGAACGCTCATTGGGGCGATGAAATCCATACAGATAACCCCCAATGTCAAAGCTGCGGATAGCACAACGACCCCCATAATCTTTCTGTGTTTTTGCTGTAGTTTCATTCCTTTCCTCCTTCTTCTGGTTTTTCTTCTATTTTGACATATAGATATAAGAAAAACGATAAAATCCGTCAGACCAACACCAACGTATTCTGCGTTTTAACAGCATATTTCAACAGACAACGCGGGAAGATGGAAGTAAAAGACAAGTATGGTACCGAATGACCTTGTTCTGGGTGAAGGAAACTGATGAAGTTCAAAAGCTTTTGACCCCAACATCATTTTTGTGTTATAATCAACATCAAAATGAACATCGGAAAGGAATGAACAATATGTCAGAAGAAATGAACACCACACCGGTTACAGAAGAGAAATCCTCTATGGCCGATTTTGAACAGGAGCTGGAAGCTTCTTTTAAGAAAATAGAAGAAGGTGATATGATCACAGGTACGGTTATCGCTGTGGATGAGGAAGAAATCACACTTGATCTTAAGTATTACACCGAAGGTATCATTAAAGTCAGTGATTACAGCCGTGAGCCGGATTTCATGGTAAAAGAGGCAGTTCATGTAGGCGATGAGGTATCTGCAACTGTTATCGGCCGCGATAATAAAAGAGGATGTATTCTTCTGTCCAGAGTAGAAGCAAATGATATTCTTGCCTGGGATAAGCTGTGTCAGCTGAAAGAAGAAAAAACGATTCTTGACGTAACAGTAAAGGGTATTGTAAATGCCGGTGTTATCGCTTATGTGGAAGGAATCCGCGGATTTATCCCTGCTTCCAAGCTCGCCCTGAATTATGTAGAAGATCTGAATGAATACCTGAACAAAAATATTCAGGTACAGGTTTTTGATGTAGAGGAAGAAAATAATCGTCTGATCCTCTCCGCACGGGAAATTCTGAGAGAAAAGGCTGAAAAAGAAAGAAAAGCCAAGATTTCCAACGTGGAAGTAGGTCTTGTGACCGAAGGTACGGTAGAGAGCCTGCAGCCTTACGGCGCATTTGTCAATCTGGGCAACGGTCTGTCCGGGTTGGTTCACATCTCTCAGATCAGCGAAAAACGCATCAAACATCCTTCTGCAGTGCTGGCTGTGGGAGATAAAGTAAAAGTAAAAGTGATTGCAGTAAAAGATGGTAAGCTGAGTCTCAGTATGAAAGCACTGCAGGATGTAGCTGCCGAAGAAATTGTGGAAGAGACCTTTGAACTTCCGAAAACAGAGGAAGCTACTACCACATTAGGATCACTGTTTGCGAATATCAAATTAAACTAATAAAAAATTAAGGATTAAAAATATTAATACATAGAATAGCCACCCTTTCTCGAATATAACCTTGCAAATCAACAAGGACATATCCGTGCGGGGTGGTTTTTTTATACTTTCCTCATTAAATTTTTTTGTAAAAAACCCTTGCATTTTTCTCATGATGCGTTTATGATATATTCATCACGTAGTTTTAAAAACTACTTGTTGTATTTTGTCAGATTTATGTTGAGATGGGAGATGTTATTATGAAGTTTAAACTGAAAGACCCTGGAAGTGCAATTACTCATTTTATTGGTATGGTACTGGTCATACTGGCTGCCGCACCGCTGCTTCTCAAAGCCGCAAGAGAACCGGATACACTGCATCTGATCGCACTGTCCATATTTATTCTCAGTATGGTGCTTCTTTATATGGCAAGTACCGTTTATCACTCTCTGGATATCAATGAAAATGTGAATCGAAAACTTAGAAAAGTAGATCACATGATGATTTTCATACTGATTGCCGGAAGTTATACTCCGGTATGCCTGATTGCTCTTCAGGGAAAGACTGGTAAGTATCTCTGTGGGCTGGTATGGGCGGTTGCGTTAGTAGGAATTTTGATCAAAGCGCTCTGGATCAACTGCCCCAAATGGTTTTCTTCTGTTATCTATATTGGAATGGGCTGGCTGTGTGTTCTGGCATTTTCCCAGATTTTCCACGCTCTGTCCAAACCGGCCTTCGGGTGGCTGCTTGCCGGAGGAATCATTTACACGATCGGTGGTATCATTTATGCACTGAAAGTTCCTCTGTTTGATTCCAGACACAAAAACTTTGGTTCTCATGAGATATTTCATCTGTTTGTAATGGGCGGAAGTGCCTGCCATTTTGTTACCATGTTCCTGTTGGCATAAAAAGTTTTAAACACGAAGCAACAACTTTCCTATACGAAAAAAGAGTTTCGGACAGCTGATTTTTCAGATGTTATCAGAAACTCTTTTTTTATGCCGGCGGAAACTAATTTTCTTTTTTATTACACATATTTTACCATGCATTGATAGAATCCTCTGACATATTTTTATATGATAAAGCTGTTCCAATTGGAAAACATTCTCGGTAGTGTAAAGTAGCCTATGAAAAAATGGAGCTGAAAAAAATGGCTCCATGGGAACCTTGAAAATTGCAGATATGTTAGTTTTCGGCAGCGTACGCC
>SFQZ01000110.1 GCA_004562915.1 bacterium | reverse complement strand
AGCACTTCATACGGAATTTCCGCCGCCTCAGCGGTCATAAAGTCACTCGTATTTACAGCCCGAAGCGCCACTGCATAGTCATACGTTCTGAAATCTCCCATTACTCCGACGGATCTCATATTGGTAAGTGCTGCAAAATACTGTCCAAGTCCGGTATCGATGCCAGCTTTCGCAATCTCTTCCCGGTAAATTGCATCTGCATCCTGAACGATCTTCACCTTCTCAGCCGTTACTTCCCCGATGATACGGATTCCAAGTCCCGGTCCCGGGAATGGCTGTCTGCTTACAAGGTATTCCGGAATTCCAAGTTCTCTTCCGGCTTTGCGCACTTCATCTTTGAAAAGAAGTCTGAGCGGTTCCACGATCTCTTTAAAATCCACGCAGTCCGGAAGTCCGCCTACATTGTGGTGGCTCTTGATCACTGCGGATTTTCCAAGTCCGGATTCGATGACATCCGGGTAAATGGTTCCCTGAACGAGGAAGTCTACCGCACCGATCTTCTTTGCTTCTTCTTCAAATACGCGGATAAATTCTTCACCGATAATCTTTCTCTTTGCTTCCGGTTCGGTTACGCCGGCGAGTTTTGCATAGAAACGATCCTGTGCGTTTACACGGATGAAATTCAGGTCGTATGGTCCTTCCGGCCCGAATACGGCTTCTACTTCGTCGCCTTCATTTTTACGCAGAAGGCCATGGTCTACGAATACGCAGGTGAGCTGCTTTCCGACTGCTTTTGACAGAAGTACGGCTGCCACGGAAGAGTCAACTCCGCCGGACAGTGCGCAGAGCACTTTTCCGTCTCCGACTTTTTCGCGTACATCCTGAATGGTCTTCTCTACGAAGGATCCCATCTGCCAGTCTCCTTTGCATTCGCACACTTTATAAACGAAATTGGAGAGCATCTTTGTTCCTTCCTGGGTATGCATAACTTCCGGATGGAACTGAACTGCATACAATTTCTTTTCTGCACATTCCATTGCAGCCACCGGACATACCGGCGTTGTTGCGGTAATTCTGAATCCTTCCGGTGCATTTGCAATGTAGTCGGTGTGACTCATCCAACAAATGGTAGATTCAGAAACTCCGTTGAATAAAACGGATGTAGGATCTACCTTTACTTCTGTTTTGCCATATTCGCTCACCGGAGCAGTTTCTACGCTTCCGCCCATCAGATATGCCATAAGCTGTGAGCCGTAACAGATACCCAGCACCGGGATGCCGAGTTCCAGGATTGCTTTCTCATAACGTGGTGAGGCTTCATCATAAACGCTGTTCGGTCCGCCTGTGAAAATGATTCCTTTCGGATTCATCTCCTTGATCTTATCCAGGCTCAGAGTATATGGATGAACTTCACAATATACATTACACTCTCTGACACGTCTTGCAATTAACTGATTATACTGTCCGCCGAAATCGAGGACAATTACTAATTCGTTCTTCACAAGTTTTCCTCCCTATTATTGTTGTAGTGATTTTATTATAAATGAGGTCGCGGAATTTCGCAACCTCAACATTTCTTTCTCTCATCACCTTTCACAATCAGTGCGATTCCGATCACAGCCGCATACAGGACTCCGGCACACGGCCAGACGATCCAGGTTCTGTGCCATGCATTCGTATAAAAACTGATTCCCAGATAAATTGCTGTTATAACACACCAGTAAATGCTGCTGATTCTTGCTGTTTTCTTTTGCTCCATTTTCTTTTCGTAGGTGTAATCACCTTCCTGAAGGAGCATCTGATAGCAACCTCTCGTCTGTCCTGAGACTACAAATAAGAATACTGCTACAGATACGATGCAAAGGAGCACAACCACGCACCACATATATACCAGATCCCGATCGGTTACGATCGGTGCGGCAAAAAGTGGGACGGCACTGAGAATGCACAGAACGATTCCGACGATCGTACAGATTCGGTAGGTTCCTTCATATTCCGCCATGCGTTTGCGCACAATTCCTTCTACACCGTATTCCAGCGAGAACTGTTCTTTTTCCAGGTATTCGAATCTCTCCATCTTCATTCCGTGTAATACGAAAAATGCAGTGGCCGCCGCTACCATGAGTAAAAGTATGATCAGTCCTGCCCCTCCGGCTAGGTTTTCTGAAATACTGATTTTTGTCTCTTCTGCCAGTACTCCCAGTGCAAGAAGCGGAACAGGCGACAAAACACAGGTCATCACTGCCAATGCCATCTGTTTGGCGGATCCGATCCGTGCCTCCATAAATTCGGCAGCCTCTTCCATGCTGACTCTCCGAAGCACTGCTCCCTCTTCTACCGGTTCTTCCTGTACACTTACAATTTCAGGTGCCAGCTCGATTTCTTCCTTTAATAAGTAATCCGTACTGACTCCGAAGATTTCACTCAGTTTCAGAATCCGCTCCAGATCCGGAATTGATGCTCCGGACTCCCATTTTGAAACAGACTGCCGTGACACGCCCAACTGATATGCCAGTTCTTCCTGCGACCAGCCATTTTTCTTTCTCATTTCCATAATCTTTTCTGCTAAAATCATTTTCTGACCTTCCTTTCTGATAAGAAACTTTCCCGTTGCTTTTTTCTCATCGGGTATGTCTGTATCATAGGATATTTTCCGGTTGACAACCACCAATTGCGCTGTATAATTTGTCACCTATCAGTTGCATCGAACGATATTCTTCTGAAAATACCGTTCCATCTGCAGGTTTAATGTCTTTTCCCTTCCAGTCCGGCAAAAAAGAGCTCATAAAAATCATCTTCCCATTCCAGCTTCGGCGAGTTCTCTCCTCCGCCATTGGTACTTCTCTTCATCGCTGCATGAAATTCTTCCCCGGCACAGATCACATCCATTTCATAGAGCTCATATCCCAGTTCCCTGCAGACTCTGCAAAATGCTGACAGTGGCTCCGCTTCTTCCCTGGTCGCCAGAAGACGGCGTTTCCACTCTTCGTTGTGCGCTGCCCTTGTCTGTAATTCATCCAACATTCCTACTACATTCATCATTTCGGTCTCCTCCTTTTTGCTGTCTGTTTACGTCGTCTCTATAGGAAACGATTTCATTACTTTGATCGTTTACCTGCTTCTAATGGTGTCCCTGCCAGCTCATAATAGAAAATGTATTGTTGAAGCACACCTTCCACTCCTTTGTATCGGCGTTTTGGAAATCCCCGCTTATAGTGCGTCTCCATTGCCTGATGAATATGGGTATCCACCGGAAATGCCTGCAGGTGATGCAGTGCAAAAAGACAGATACAGTCCGCCACCTTCACCCCTACACCGAAAAGCTTCAGAAGTTCTTCTTTCGCTTTTTTATAGGACATGTTCCGGATCGCATCTAAATCGATTTCGCCGCAAACGATGCTTCTGGCACTTCTCACCACATATTTGCTGCGATATCCCAGGTTACATGCTTTGAGCGCATCCTCGTCAAGTCCTGCCAGTGCTTCCGGTTTTGGAAATGCATAATAAGTCTGCCCTTTGGCATTTTCCTTCTTTTCTCCATATTCCCGGCAAATATTTTCAATGCATTTGCGGATTCTTGGAATATTATTTTGCTGGGAAATTAAGAAGGACACGATCATTTCCCATAAATTCTGTCTGAGTATTCGCATTCCGGAACCAAATGCAGCCGCATTTAGCAAATAAGTATCATTCGGATTGATCTGTGCGATATAACTTGCATAATCCGTTTCCAGATCAAAATATTCTTTCCAGAAGCCTTCAAACTCCTCTTCGGTGCAATCGAACATGCACTCTTTTCCATTTTGCAGTATTTCGAGATACCGGTCTCCTGCAATCACCTGCATCCGGATTTCTCCGGAAGCAGGATCCGTCTCGCCATGAATCGGAGTCATACGGAAGCATTGTCCCGAATCACAGATCTGATAAATACTGAAATTCTCTATCGTTTTTCTAACCATTTTTCCCTCTACTTTTTCGTTTTTGCATAGCCGACTACGAGACCAAGGCACATCCCTATGCCGATACCATAGCACATTCCGAGTGACATATTTCCAAATGTAGCTCCGAACGCACTTCCCATTGCCACACCGAAACACATTCCAAGAGACATGCAGGTTCCGATATGGTTCTGCTCCTCCTGCCATGCAAGCGCCTCCTGCTCCAGTTCCTTCATAAATGCGTCTTTTCCTTCACAGTATCCGTCATTATCATAGGTAAATTCTTCTGCAAGCCTCGTCTTTAAGTCCGCATATTCTTCTGCTTTTTCTTTGTTGCTTCTTAGATAATCCCGCACCGCAAGATGCCGCTGGATCTGGGCAGTATTATCTTTCTGAAAAATATGAATATGATGCGTCCGGTTATCGCCGCCTTTTCTGTAGAAGCGCCTTCCCGGAATGCCGAATTCTCCCATGCACTCGTATCCAAGAGCTTCAAACTGTGCATTCTGTCCGTCCACAAGGGAAATGTCTTTGACCACAGGCATGATGTCGATCACCGGCTTTGCCTTTAATCCCTTCACAGAAGTACTGCCGATGTGATGAATTTCCACGCAGTTTTTTCCCAGGATTGCTTTTATTTTTTTCGCCTCTTCTTTGAACTGTTTCTCCCATTCCGGATTATAGTCCACAACCTCTATTTTTCTTGCCATGATTATCTCCCCCCTCCAATATAGTATAATTATATCGCATCTCTATTAATTCATTAATCTAGAAATCTTTTAATTTCTTTGTTCCCGTTATTGATTGCGTTCCCTATATAGTAAAGCATATTTTCTCATCCAGATTCTAACTTAATATGAAATCGGCAAAAAAGCCGCTATGACCGCAAACCCAAGTGACGGAAGCCTGTTTGCAACCCTCATTTTCTTTCCCCAGACCAAATTTATTCCCACACAGAAGATCAAAATAGAACCGATCATAGAGAGATAATTCAGCGCGAGATCCGTCATGATCGGTTTCAGTAGTGTTGCCAGCAACGTGATCGCACCTTCGAACACGAAAACAGGAATTGCGGAAAACACGCATCCTTTCCCAAAAGAACAAGTCAAAACCATTTACAAAATTCTTATCTTTTGCATTTCCGGTTTTCCTCTTCAACCATTCGCCAAACCGCTCAAACCATTCTTCGATATTGATCATTTCTCCGACCAGAGCGCCCAGCGCGATACAGAGGACGACCATCATTGCCTGCCCGCTCACCAGTGCGCCATTTTCAATCTTCATCACGCCCGCCGTATTGATAGCTGTTCCTACCCCTGCCATTTTATATACCTCTTATCCGTTTCTTTCGTTCGCTGCTCCTTCCAAAGTCTTGCGCATCGGATATACATCATTTTATCTCTTTATCCTTCTTAAGACAACTGACAATTGCAGAAAAAATGACTGGGGCGGGTACGGTAGCCACTTTTGCAGATATGTACCCGTCCCTCCAGTTCACCCATCCCCGCCCGGTCACCAAAATCGAAATAAATACATATGATATATCAAAAGCGTCAAAGGTTATTTCTATGATACCTCGCAATTGCACACCACATATATCTCACGATTTCAGACCATATGTAACAAATGTCGAGCAAAAAGCAATGAACAACACCAATTTCCGTACTGCCATTTGGACGGGCCGTTACGCACAGATGACTCTGATGAGCATTCCTGTCTATTCAGATATTGGACTGGAAATTCATCCGGAAACGGATCAGATTATTCGGATCGAACAGGGAATGGCGCTGGTGAAAATGGGGCAGCGCAAAAATGAATTGAAGTTTCAGATGGAAGTCTGCAAGGATGATACCATTTTTGTTCCAGCCGGAACATGGCATAATGTGATCAATATTGGCAGAACGCCTTTGAAAGTTTCTTCGATTTATGCACCGCCCCACCACCCGGCTGGAACGGTTCACCGCACGAAAGAAGAGGCGGAGGCGGCTCACAATTAACCGGAAGCTCCCAAATTGTGATATGCATGACGCAAAAATCCCTGTATAGTTTTCAGAATCTATACAGGGATTTTCTACTGTGCAAAATCATGCAAATGGCATCATGCTCACAATACACCAAACAGTTTCTCAGTGGTCATCATTTATGATCCTTTCACTGGGTGCATCTGCATTTTCAAGCATACTTTCCACGCAATTCGCTAAGGTTACATCTACAAATCGCCCTACGTCAATACCGCGCAATTCAAAGAAAAGAAGTGGATTTTCATCAAACCTGGCTCCGATTCCATATAACGCCTTCCATTTGTCCGCTTCGAACTTTTCCTTCCACGGCAGAATTTTCTCCGAAAACTCCCCTTCCTGCTCATCCAACAAAAATCCGTTTTTCGTAATTCGAAAACGCAGTCGCTTCTGTATTTCTACTTGTTTTATCTCCTATATCCTCTGTTCCCCGGTTTGCAAATTGTTTCCAGACCGCTTATTTTATATAAAGCAATTTTACATAAACGGCAGATCTTCATCAAAGAAATCAAAGTCATCATCTTCCTCATCAAAATCCGGGAAATCAAAATATTTCTCCAGATACTCTTCGTATTTCTGAATCGCCTTGTCGATCTGCTTTTTCTCTTTTTTCTTTCCTTCTGCTTCATACAATTTAGATGCAGCCGTAAACATAATATCATTTTCATCTAAACAATCTGTTTTATCAAAAATAAACTGATCCACCAGCTTCTCCGCTGCATCAAATTCTTTTGTTTTTATATAAGCGTAAACTCCTGCCGTTGCCGCCATAATATTTTCAGGTTCTTTCTGTATCCACTCTTTACAAAATCGAACCGCTTCCTCCGTTCGTCCGAGCGATTCGAGGGCAGATGATTTTCTGAATTTCAAATCAGAACCGGTATAGTCCGGCCAGCTGAACATAGTGAGCAAATCATCGCACATTTTCAGCAGTATCTCATGCTCGCCTCTCATATCCATCTCATCAAAGCAATCCTCAATCCATCCCTGAATATCGTATTCATAATCGGTAATATCATCGATCATTTCTATTTCGGATGCAAAATTCGGATTATTCTGTCTTTCTTCGCGAACAATTTCCTTCAGAAGCTCGAACGCCTGCTGCCAGCAATTTCCATCCGCTTCTGCACGAATCATATTGTTATAGCATTTTGCCGTCAGTTTATTGAATGTTTTCCATTTCTTATTCTGCATATTATTTTCTCCATATGTGTAAGTAAGTAACTCGGTTTACTGTTTGATAGAATTGCTCTAATTTTTTATTATACTCTTTTTAGGGGATGATGGAAACATAAATATTGCAGTACTGAGAACTATTTATTGAGGGGAAACTATGTTCTGGACATGAAATGTGAAATGGTTGGGAGCACAGCAAGCTTCCAACCACTTTCTTCAATGATGTTCCATATGTAAATATTTTTCTCGGGTGGCAAGTCCACCGCGGATATGGCGCTCGGACTTGTTGAGATCCAGTATCTTCCGTGCATCTGCTGCTAAAGCCGGGTTGATCTGGAGGAGACGTTCAGTAC
>SFQZ01000109.1 GCA_004562915.1 bacterium | reverse complement strand
TAGCGAAAAAAGGTTCAAGTAAGGAAGAAATTCTGAAGTATGCACAGGCATTGTATCCTGGAGAGAAATACGAGTACCCTCCTGAGAGAAAACTTCGTGAATATAGAGAAACTTATAAATTTGAAGTCAGTTGTCAAAATTCCGTCCCGGTAGCGATCCGTTGTTTCCTGAAAAGCACGCCATAGATCAAGAAATTGATACAAAATCAAAGATGCTTAACTGTTTTCAGTATGCAAAATTAATGTTTTTTTATACGAAGACGCCCTGTATAAGCATACAGAGAATAAAAGCTGAAGAAGGAGATCTTACAAGCTTATATATTATGGAGATATAAGACTTACTTTGAGGAATAAACAAAGCTGCCTGATATATAATCTGAGATATTGGCGAGTGGCTCAAAAGAGTTTGTCAATAATGCGGAAAGTCTCTGTAATTACAGCGCACCAGCGAATGTGCCCGACATCAGAATATTCATTTATGAGAATTCAAAAATAAATTCGGAGGAAATTTCTGGTAATGGGATTTACAATGATAGCAATCTTTCTTTGTATCAAAGCACAGAGCTTTTGGCCGGCAGTATTACTCCATGCAAGCCACAATGTATTTGTTCAGTCAATTTTTGATTCCATCACAGTAACGAGAAGAATAACTTGATCATTTAAATAAGTCATAATGCCGTTCAAGCGGTTCCTGTTAGGAGTCACTTGAACAGCATTATCCGGAGAACTGCTTCATATCTCTGACCTTTAATCTTCTCATATTTAATCTTACTGTTTTCCGCTGACGATTGAATAGTAAGCATTGGATGTCACCTTGTAAATGATTCCGTAAAACATACCAAATACCAGAACGGAGATTGTCATAATCAAAATCATGAGTGATACGTTTCGCAGGTTAAACAAGGCGAGAAGCTTTTGTACCATCGGAAATGCAAAACTCAAATGTAGTACAGCTGCTGCAAGAGGAAGGAAAAATACAGTCAACATTTGAGAATTAATACTCTTACGAATATCCTTTTTCGTCATTCCCACCTTCTGCATGATGGCAAAACGGCTTTCATCCTCATACCCTTCCGTAACCTGCTTATAGTAAATGATCAACACCGTCGCAAGAATGAATACGAACGACAAAATCACTCCTAAATAGAAGATTCCCCCATAAGTACCATAGAAATCCTCCCTCTCTGCCTCACGGCATTCCACACTGTAGGAATAAAAGCCACCCTCACCTGTATCATCCAGTTCCTGTACATGTGTGCGGATTTCTTCCGCCAGCCTGATTTCCTCCTCTGCCTCTAACCCTGTATCAAATCCATAGTGAAGTTCAGGACGGCAATAATAGTCTTCATTGGTGAATTCAGAATTGATGGAATCAGAAATCGCTTCCAAATCATTCACCACAACAAATACGGAAGGGATGATATCCATTGCGGCATCGCCGCTTCCCATCATCGCATCCACCTGTTTTTTTACGGTCAGCACAGTTCCATCTGCCAAATGAATCTCCGGATTATCATAACTGCGGCGAACACAATGAATCAGAACTTCTCCCTCTCCCAACGTTTCCTGCATACCCATGCATTCATTGTATTCGCTTAAAGGCACAAAATAGACCTGCGTTACCTTTTCCATGGTATCCACATTTGCAGTGTTTACAATCTCGGGATTGGCAATGAGTTTTCCATTGCCAAGCATACCTACGATACTCGAACTCAGATAGCACTCTTTATTTTTTGGAGTCACATCGTTATCATCCAGTATCTGATTAATTTCAGCCAGAAGATGCTCCTCTTTTTCTGAAGTATACACATGATCTTCTTCGAAAGAAACAAAATCCACTGAAACAGAAATCTCCCTTGGATAACGGGTCTTCAGGCTATCCTCCGCACCGAAGTATAAGCTTCCTGCACCCAGCATCATGACAAGTACCATAGTACTTAAGATACAGATAGATGCAAGCCCTGCCCCATTGCGCTTCATTCGATACACCATGGATGAAACCGCAACAAAATGATTTTTCTGATAATAATATTTCTGATTTTTCTGCAGGATTCTGCACATCATAACAGAACCGGCAACAAAAAGCAGATAGGTTGCAATGATGACCATGATAACGGCAATGATAAACCAACTGAGAGCCAGCAGTGGACTCTGGATGGAAACAGCGATGTAATACGCTGCTGCCAGGATAAGGATTCCGCCAAGCCCAAGAAGATAATTAGCCCGCGGCGGTTTCTCACCGGTGTTCTCACTTTTGAGCAAGGATACCGCATTGAGACGCCAGAGAGTAAGCATACCTTTCAGGAAAAGGAAGACAAAAATGACACCAAACACCAGAAAGGTGTCAAGAATCACCTCGGAACTGATAGTAAAATCGTAGGTTATCTCTCCGTACAACATACGAACAAGACCAAGCTCTGCCATTTTTGACAGGCCTATGCCACAAACAAGTCCTAAAGTCATGGAAATTACAAATACAAACAGAGTTTCCCATATATATACCAGACCTAAGTTTTTCTTCCCCATTCCCAGAATGTTATAGAGTCCGAACTCCTTTTGTCTGCGCCGCATCAAAAAAGAATTCGTATAAGTCAGAAATATAAGAGCAAATACAGCGATTACCCACACACCGAATCCCAGAGTCCGTTTTGTGGTTCTGCCGCCAGCCATACCATCCAGTGCCGGCATTGCTGCCAGATGATGGATAATGTAAAACATCATGACCATTCCGGCACAGGTAAGGATATATGGGAGATACAAACGTTTATTTTTCCTGATTCCGTCCCAGGCTAATCTTGGATAAAAATCTATTTTCATCGTCTGTCACCACCTGTCGCAAGTATAGTCAGTGTATCCGATATCATCTGGTACAGCTGCTCATTGGTATGATCACCACGATAAATCTGGTGAAATACTTCCCCATCTTTGATAAAAAGTACACGGGAGGCATGACTAGCTGCCTTTACCGAGTGTGTAACCATCAGGATAGTCTGTCCGGTCTGATTGATTTCTCCAAACAAACGAAGCAATTCGTCCGTAGCTTTGGAATCGAGAGCACCCGTCGGCTCATCTGCGAGAATGATTTTGGGATTGGTAATCAGTGCCCTTGCAACCGCAGCTCTTTGTTTTTGCCCACCGGATACTTCATATGGATATTTCTTAAGAAACTCTGTGATTCCAAGCTGACTGGCAATGGGCATGATTCGTTTTTGCATTTCAGCATGTGGTCTGCCTGCCAACACCAGTGGTAAGTAGATATTGTCTTCCAATGTGAATGTATCCAGCAGATTGAACTCCTGAAAAACAAACCCCAGATTATCCCGGCGAAATGTGGCAATCTGAGACTCTTTGATACCGGAAAGATTATTCCCATCAAGCATCACAGAACCAGATGTGGGTTTATCCAATGCTGCCAGGATATTTAACAATGTAGTTTTTCCGGAGCCGGATTCCCCCATGATGGCAACATATTCGCCTTGTTCCACAGAAAACGATACATTCTTTAGTGCTTCCACCTTGTTTCCGCCAAAGCGGCTGGTATATATCTTTTGCACTCCATTTACATTCAATATATTCATAACAAAAACCTCCTTTGTGATTTCTGTCATTATTATACGGAAAAAGAGATTCGTATCGCCATTGAATCAGCTTACAAATCTCCCTTTAAATCTTACACTTCTGTAAGAAATCATTCTACTTCCAGATGTTCCCGGAAAAGATCGATGACAATGCATGTTCCTTCGTCAATCTTAGACTCTGCTTCGATCCCATGCCCGAGTCTCGCACAAATACGTTTACACAGATACAGACCAATACCGCTTGCCTTTTTATCCGCCCTTCCATTGTATCCGGTGTATCCATGTTCAAAAATGCGCGGTAAATCTTCCGCTGCAATGCCAATTCCGGTATCACGGATGCATAGCTTGTTCCCAGACTCCATGGTAATGGAAATGCTTCCGGAAGGAGTGTATTTCAGGGCATTGGATAATACCTGCTCTATCACAAAAGACAGCCATTTTTCATCTGTGAGCACAGTTATATGAAGCGGTTCATAGATCAGACTTAGTTTTCTGCTGATAAACTCTCCTGCAAATTTTTTAACAGATTGCCTTATAATCTTATCCAGATCGTACTCCCTGATTACATAATCCGTACTTTCCGAATTCAGTCTCAAAAATGTAAGTACCATTTCCACGTATTGTTCGATCCGAAACAGATCGTTTGCAAGTTGTCGGAACAAGGCAGTATCCTCATTTTGCAATGTGAGCCTCATGGAAGCAATCGGTGTCTTGATCTGGTGCGCCCATATAGTATAGTAATCCACTATCTCAGAGTATGCCCGCTGATTATCGGTAATCGCTTTCCCGTGTTCTCTTTGAAACATCTGAATGATGGTCTGATAATCCTCATCCTCAATGCCGTCCACAGCAGGCAATGTTCCTGTAATCAGATCGGTAAACTCCTGTATACCTGTCAAAAGATCATGCTTTTGTTTCACCTTCCGAAAATCCAGAATCACAAAAAGGATTCCAAGGAAAAAACACAATGCGGCAGGGTACCAAACAGCTTTCACCGGCAGCTGATACAGCACAAAGGAAATCGTAAAAATTGCACAAAAAAGCACTCCTGCCAGAATACCTCTCCGCCTTTGCTTCATATACTTCATCCATAACTTCATGTGTCGCACCTCAATCCTCAATCAGATACCCTACACCGAACTTTGTCTTGATAAAATCGCTGAGTCCTGCAGATTCCAGACGTTTCCGAAGTCTGTTCACATTAACGGAAAGCGTATTTTCATCCACAAAACAATCCGTTTCCCAAAGCTGTTCCATCAGTTTCTCCCGACTGACTACTCTTCCCTTATTTTCCATCAAGACAAGGAGAATACGATATTCATTTTTCGAAAGTGATATCTTCTCATCCCTATAGGTCAGACTTTGATCCCCTGTATGAAGAAGCGCACCCCTATGTTCCAACACCGGAACGGAAGATGAAAAATCATAGGTTCTGCGAAGCATTGCCTGAAGTTTTGCCATAAGCAGACTCTGGTCAAAGGGCTTCGCAATAAAATCATCCGCTCCCATGTTCATCGCCATAATCATATTCATATTGTCTGATGCAGAGGAAATGAATATGATCGGCACCTTCGATACCTTCCGGATTTCGCTGCACCAATGATAACCATTGAAAAAAGGCAACGCAATGTCCAGTAGTACAATATGCGGTTCCACTTCCGCAAACTGTGCCATGACATTGCGGAAATTTGTAATCATGTGAACCTGCATCCCCCACATCTCTGCCTGTGTTTTGATTGCCTCCGCAATTCCTTTATCGTCTTCAATAATCAGTAAGCGATACATATGTACTCCTTTTATTGATTTGCTGGCTTTTTGATATGTCATCTTTATTATACTACTTTAAAAAAAAGAAAGACCAGAACCAATCATGGCTGAGTGTTTTGATCCATTTCCTTTAAAGTGCATCCATATCTTTCTTTATAAGTCTTCAAAATATGAATAATACTTGTCAGTCTTTTGTTCTGCTATGTATTTCCACAAAGAATCATATTTACTCATCATCCGTTCCTCCAGTATATTAGAGTTCGAATAATAACTTTTGAATCTGATCCCACTGTCTGTTTTCACGCCAGTATACCGTCATTTCTGTTACATCAAAAACCATAGAAACGACTGTCGGGCACATTTCCTGTGATACAGCTTTTAAAACTTCAAAACAATCATTGACATCAAAATCATCTGAAGCTTCGTCTAACATCTTTTGTGCTATATGATATCGATCAGACCCCATCCATGGGTGTTGTTCTGTTTCCATCTTAAAAGGGGAGAAATTAGTCAAAATCTGATATTTGGGTTTTTCAAAATATCTGTTTCCCTGTCCCGGAATTATCTGCAGCACATTCCCGTCCCTATCGGAAAGGGATGACATAAAAGTCACGCCCGGAATACTGTATATTATCTCTTTTTCTGTAATTTCCCTGATTTCCTGCAAAGTCTTCTTTTGTAACAGCAGGTCAATATCCAACATAATTACATTTTGGCCTTCAGCAGTCGGATTACTGCGTTCATCAAATGGCCAGCAAGTTGGCATTCCGACAAAATCCCCACGGGAATTAGCTCCAAAAAGCGGCATCCAGCCTTCTTTTTCATCATTAATTTCTATAAATACACCTGCATCTGAAACTGTAACTCTATATTGCATGTCCAGAATATCCAGATTCCATCCAACAATTGTCTTTTTTCTATTTGAAATAATACTTGTACACACTTTGTTTCACCTCATTCTGTTTGCACCGTACTTCATCGGTGTAAATCGTATACCGTTAACGGTTTGCTCTTTGTCCATCGACATGAATCCCAACGCCTGATAAAATGGAAGACCATAGGGAGAAGAATTGAGCGTGATCGTTCCATTTGGATCATCACGTAACAGCTGCTGAAACAGCCTTGTACCGATTCCTTTTCTGTGGTAACTGCCTTTTACGAAGAAAAAACAGATATGCCTTTGTTCGGGGCGAAACCCGATTTCACCAATCAGCGTCTCTCCGTCAAAAGCACCATAATACACGATTCCTGCAAGATAGTTTTCATCATGCAGACATCTGCGGAATTCTTCCGTTCCTTCTTTGGAATAATCCCATCCTCCCCGAAATCGATATTCATCCTTCCAATTCTTTCTCCGCTGGATTGCGTTTAGGAACGTTCCCGCAATCAATCGTGGTACCATCTGGTGCCTTAATTTCCATGTACAGTAACCCCTGCAAGAAGCAGCAACCCGTAGCCATGATCATAGTTTTCGGCAAAATGGTATTATGATTCTTTTTCTTACTGATTAACAGCAACTTATATCCTATATTCTACAAGAGCATTCCGGATATATATAGGTGGTTATTATATCTATATGTGTCCGTTTTACAGATCTTTCGCTGTAACCATTCAAAATTGATTCCATACTGGAACTGTTGGAAGAACATGGAACTGTTTCGGATGAATTACGTGCATGCATTCAGGAAGACAGCTCTTTTTCAAATCTCATACATTTTACAAACCCTAATGCATCCCCTAAACACAAGGAAATGTACCCTATCCATCCGGGCTTTACTTTAGACTACTCTTCATTTTGTGGAGGCTTTCAGAGAAGTCTTACCTTTCACGAAAAAGAGATATCAACACAAAAATCCTCCAAAGCCCTCGAAAACAAAGGATTTTTCGCAGTGTGCCACCTTATCGCTTTATATGATTTCACAACATTTTATTCTTCCCTCACTACCCTATAAGGAAAAAATCAAGGGAAGGAAAATCTTACAACAAGATATAACAGGTTATGGCAATCGGGAAACTGTGACATATGTGCGAATGATTTTGTCAAGATTAGTTGACACATTTTCCTCAAGGATTTTGTACCCTATGCTGCTTCTTTCAGGGAATCATAGTATTGCTGTCGTTTGACCATAGG
>SFQZ01000108.1 GCA_004562915.1 bacterium | reverse complement strand
TCTGAGGCATGGAAACGAGTAAAAGCTAACAAAGGTTCCAGTGGTGTGGATGGTATCGAAATCGAGGATATTGAAACGATGGGAATCGAGAAATATCTATTTAATCTATAATACTTGCGATAGTATCAGTGGTGTCTATCGCACCAGCTATAAAACATCTGAAAAAAATATCAGTTGTACCATCGAAGGCGGAACCGTACAAGTAACTTTAGAAGATAAGTTTTTCACAGATCAGTATCTGGACAAGGAACCGACTTATCTGATCCGTTTCTTTGAAAATGGAACAGAAGTGTCAACAGCAGAACTTGGAAGCGCTGATATTGAGGAAGTGGAAGAAATGTCAGAAGGTGGATTTGGAGGGGCAACAACAACCATAGTCCGAACAGCCAAAACATCTTTTGAGGCAGCCAAAACAGAGAGCGTAAGCTCTCTGTTTTGCTGTCTGAACCTCACTAACCAAAGAAATTCCATAAAGTAAAAATGAAGAAAGTATCAGCCAAAACTTCCACGGTCCTGCATGGGACAAGTGGAATCTTGGGCGTCCCTTCCCCATCTGTCTAAATCGCTTCTAAAACATTCTCATATTTTTCCATAATATGTTCTTTCAAGGATATAAATGCAGGTATATAACTTTCTATAATAATCTGGACCAGGTTTCTGGCGGCTTCGCCATTATAAATATGTGTCATATCGTTACGTGACTTCAGCATAGAAAGCCATATGTCTTCATCAAGAAAATCATATATGGAATAAGCCGCCTTGATAATTTCCCTGGGTGAACCAGTGAGTGCAATGCTTTTCCCTTCATATCTCAACAGTTCTTTCAGAACTTTCCAACCCAGTTCAAATTGAATAAAGAATTTATCAATGATACCACTGATGATAAATTCATTTGTCAGGTCTTCATTCTGAGCTTTGGAAAGAATATTAAGGTTGGAAATAAAATTATCAAATTTTTTCATAAATAATCCTCCCTTCCTTTTCAATAGAATTTAGTAGTTTTTTGTCGACAGATTTATCTAGATCGACTACATCAAAATCCAACAGTGTCGAAGTCTCCTCCCTTGCTGCAAGTGTAAAACCTATAACATTTCCGCCGTGCACTGCAAGGTCAATGTCACTTGCGCGGTAAAAATCTCCACGTGCTCTGGAACCAAATAAGATGACTTGTTTTATTTGGTATTTTTGTGCAAAATTTATGATTTCTTCTAAAACAACCGGCTTAATACCTGTCTTGCCTATTTCTTTTAGATATTCCATAAAGGCTCCTCTTAATCATCATTTTTGTTATTTTACATTTTATCATTATTGTCCGGTAAAGTCATCTTATTCCGTGAAGATAAATTTCATCGAAACAAAAAAATATTTTTTTCTCACAGAGCAAGCAGAATCAGTGCCATAAAGCAACCAAAAAAGAGAGCAAACGCTCTCTTTTTCGCTGCCGAACATACACTACTATCTAAGGAAATCACAAAGCGTAAAAATGAAGAATTACCAGCCCAAGGTTCCACCTGTCCCATGCAGGACCGTGGAAAACGCCGGCACTTGCTTGCAGAAGCCGCATTTAGCGGCGCCCCTGCAAGCGTAGTACCGCTGCGTTTTCCCCGAGCGAAAGCGAGTCCTGCATGGGACAGGTGGAACCTTGGGCGTCCCTCCCCCATTTTCACACAAATTTCCCCTCCTTTTTTCACAAAACCACTTGCAATACCCCACCATATATGTATAATGTAATTTGTTCGGTAATTTTTAAAAAAAAGTATAGTATTATAAAACGGGAGGTGTAATTTTGGATATCGGAAAGAAGCTGAAAGAGCTGCGGCTTGCGAATGACCTGACATTAGGTGATCTTGCATCGCGAAGCGAGCTGACGAAGGGATTTCTGTCCCAGGTGGAACGGAATCTTACCACGCCAAGTATCGCAACTCTTGAGGACATTCTGGAGGCGCTTGGAACCAATTTATCCGAGTTTTTTCACGAGGAAGAGGAAAAGCAGATCGTCTTTGGAACTCAGGATTTCTTTGAGGACATCCAGGATGATTACACGATAGAATGGGTTATCCCCAATGCGCTGAGAAATAAGATGGAGCCGATTTTGCTGACGCTTCATCCACATAAAAAAAGTAATGAATTACTGGCACATCAGGGCGAAGAGTTCGGTTATGTATTGAAAGGCAACGTGACGCTGGTTTGCGGTAATAAGAAATATAAGCTGAAAGCGCAGGAGACTTTCTACATGGACGGAACAAAGAGCCACTATTTGTACAATCACGGGAGTAGTGACGCGAAGGTGCTGTGGATCACAACACCACCGATGTTCTAGGAAGGAGAAGGTGATATGGAACAGAAGAAGCTGATTGAGTTTCGCAATATTGTGAAAAACTTTGATGGGCAGATTGTGTTAAAAGGAGTTAACCTTGACATTTATGAAAATGAATTTGTGACGTTATTGGGCCCCAGCGGTTGTGGGAAGACGACACTTTTAAGAATCCTCGGAGGCTTTCTGGAAGCTGATGAGGGGAAGGTGATCTTTGATGGTGAGGAGATCAGCCAGAAACCGCCGTATGAACGCGAACTGAATACGGTTTTCCAGAAATACGCGCTGTTTCCACATCTCAGCGTGTATGAGAATATTGCATTTGGCTTGAAAATCAAGAAAATGAGTAAGGATGTTATTGAGCAGAAAGTCATGAAGATGCTCAAATTGATCGGTCTGGAAGGGTATGAGAACAAGAATACGACCCTTCTATCCGGAGGTCAGCAGCAGAGGGTTGCGATTGCAAGAGCGCTGGTAAATGAACCGAAGGTATTGCTTCTTGATGAGCCTCTGGCGGCTTTGGACTTAAAGCTTCGTAAGGAAATGCAGTACGAATTGAAGCGCATCCAGCAGGAAGTAGGGATTACCTTCATCTTTGTAACACATGATCAGGAAGAAGCGCTTACGATGTCGGACAAGATCGTGGTCATGAAAAACGGAGAGATCCAGCAAGTAGGCACGCCGGAAGAGATTTATAATGAACCGGCAAACCGTTATGTGGCAAATTTCATCGGAGAAAGCAATATTCTTCCGGGAGTTATGCTGGAGGATTACAAAGTTCGGTTTGATGATATCACCTTTGATTGTGTGGACTTTGGGTTCCGTGAAAACGAAAAAGTCGATGTTGTCATCCGCCCGGAAGACATTGATATCGTAGATGTAAAAGACGGTAAGATGACAGGTGAAGTCTTAAGTGTTCTCTTCAAAGGCGTACACTATGAAATCATTGTGGAAACGGTTCCGGGTACCAGTGTTACGGTCGATATGCGCGTGATCCATAACCATGATGTGACCAGTGAAGACGGAAAAGAAAAGATCAGTGCCAACAATTTCTATGTGGACGTGGAAGACGTACAGAATCTGGATGACAAGGAAATCGTCGCTCTTTCCAATGCACAGGCATGGAATCCGGAGACCGATGATTATATTTCCATTTCCAAAATTGAATACGATCTGAAAGAGGAAGAAGGACAGTATCCGGTTGTATTCTCTACCTCGAACGGAACCAGTATTGAGCGTACGATTTTCGTAGTCAATCAGCCGTTTGTTAAAAATGAAAAGGCAAATGAAGCGATCATGGCATTCAATTTCCAGAAAACGGTAGATGAGATCTTAGAGTCTCAGGCCCTGGATACGGATATTAAGACATGGGCTAATGCACAGGGCTGGAAACTGAGTGATGAAGATCAGAGCATTGACATCAGCGTGGATTATGATTTTGAACCGGAAAATGTAAAAGAAGGTATCTACAAGATTACATTCTCCACGCCGGGACGTGAATTCAAGATTCACACGACCGATTATTCGGAAGTAGGTCAGGAGGTCGGACTGACATTCTTCCCGGAAGATATTCATGTGATGTCAAGGATGGTATTTTAAATGAAACGCTTTTCACAGCTTGCAATCCCTTATATTGTGTGGGCCGCAATGATGCTGGTGCTTCCTATGGCTCTGATCGCACTTTATTCGATTACGGAACCGGGAAATTCCATCATTTCATTTTCCATCACACTGGATCACTACGTCAAATTTTTCACCGACCAGGATTTTTTGATTATACTTTGGCGTTCCATTTGGATTGCAGTTAAAACAACCATACTTTGTCTTCTTATCGGCTATCCGATTGCATATTTTATCGCGCGGAGCAGCGAAAAGGTCCAGAATATTCTGGTGCTTTGCGTAACGATTCCAATGTGGATCAACATGTTGGTAAGAACCTATGCATGGATCGGTCTTCTCAGTGAAGGTGGTCTGGTTCAGAGAATTGCGAGTTTTCTTGGATTTGGGGGAAAAGAATTGCTGTACACGGAAGGTGCCGTCCTTCTGGGCATGGTATATAACTTCCTTCCCTTCATGATTCTGCAGATCAATACGGCATTATGCAAAATGGACCATTCGCTTCTGGAGGCCAGTGCGGATCTGGGAGCGAACCCGGTACAGACCTTCCGGAGAGTGACGCTTCCGCTTTCACTTCCGGGAGTCATCAACGGAATCACACTGGTGTTTCTTCCGGCGGTCAGCTCTTTCTTTATTCCGAAGCTGCTCGGAGGCGGACAGTACTTCCTGATCGGTAATCTGATCGAGAATCAGTTTATCACCGTCGGAGAATGGAACTTCGGAAGTGCGATTTCCATGATAATGGCAGTGATCATGATGCTTCTGATGATGGTTGTGCGTAAGGTGGAAATCCGGAATCAGGGCGGAAAGGAGGAATAAGTCATCATGAAAAAGAACAACCGTATTTTCGGGAAAATACTTATGGCAGTGATGATCATTTTCTTCTATCTGCCGATCGTATATATGATTATTTTTTCCTTCAATGACGGAAAATCCCTTACTCATTTCACTGGATTTTCTTTGCGATGGTATGAGCATATGCTGGAATCCAGGGATATGATGGAGTCGCTTTATACGACATTTAGCATTGCAATAATAGCTACGGCAATATCAACGGTTGCCGGTACAATTGCAGCGATTGGGCTCAGCAAATCAAAGAAGATCGTGCGGGATGTGATGGAGCAGGTAGACAATCTCCCGCTTATGAATCCGGAGATTGTTACGGCGATTGGCTTTATGCTTTTATTTATCACGTTCAAAGTGGAAAAAGGTTATGTGACCATGCTGCTTGCACACATTGCATTTTGTATTCCCTATGTGATTCTGTCCGTTATGCCTAAGATCCGGTCGCTGGATCCGAATCTGGCAGATGCGGCCATGGATCTGGGAGCAACTCCGTGGCAGGCACTGACAAAAGTCATTGTGCCGCAGATCACACCGGGAATCGTTTCCGGAGCGCTGATTGCATTTACGATGTCTGTAGATGATTTTATCATTTCCTATTTCGTGACCGGAAGTGGTGTGAAGAACTTAAGTATTATGGTGTATACCATGAGTAAACGTGTTAATCCGAGTATCAATGCGATTTCAACATTGGTGGTTGTGATTATTACAATCGCGCTTCTCGTCATTAATGTGGTGCCGATGATTACAGCCCGCAAAGCGAAAAAGGCGGATATCGGACGAAAGAAGATGATGATTCCGGCGATCGGTGCAGTCTGTGTGATTTTGATTGCTGTGGGAATCTTCCGATTCGGCAGACAGGCAGATGCACGTCCGTTTGAAGGTCAGACTCTTTATGTGTACAATTGGGGTGAGTATACGGGCGAAAATATTCTGTCCGATTTCGAGAAAAAAACCGGTGCCAAAGTGGTTATGGAGAATTTTGATTCGAATGAACAGATGTACATCAAGGTGGCAAACGGAGAGGCTTACGATATCCTTGTTCCGAGTGATTACATGATTCAGAGACTGATTGAAGAGGATTATCTCCAGGAGCTGGATTACTCGAAATTGGATTGTCTGGATAATCTCGTTGACGATGTGAAGAATCTGCCATACGATCCGGGCAATAAGTACTCTATTCCATATTTCTGGGGAACAGTCGGCATCGTTTATGACACGACAAAAGTAGACCTGGAAGATCTGGAAAGAGAAGGCTTTAATATTTTCCTTGATGAGAAATATAAAGGAGATATTTATCTTTATGATTCAGAAAGAGATGAATTCATGATCGCTTTAAAGGCTCTCGGATATTCCATGAATACGGAAGATCCGGATGAACTTCAGAAAGCTTACGAATGGCTGGTACAGTGTGTACAGACCATGGAGCCTGAAATCGTTATGGATGAGATCATTGACAACATGGCGCAGGGCAGAAAGGCACTGGGACTTATTTATTCCGGGGATGCGACCTATATCATGTCTGAAAATGAAGATATGGGATATTACCTGCCGGAGAGTGGTACAAACCTGTGGTCTGATGCGATGGTTATCCCGAAAAATGCCAAGAACCCGGAGCTGGCACATGCATTTATCAATCATGTATGTGAGTATGAAGGTGCATATGATAACTCCAGTTATGTCGGATATACTTCGGCAAATAAGGAAGTGCTGGAAGATCTGTCCGGTGAAGGCGGAGATTTTGAAGGAATTGATGCATACATTCCAAGAAGCGGTTATGAACTGGACGAAGTATTCGTTTACAATGAGAATACGAGAAAAGAAATCAGTAATCTGTGGAGTAAGGTGAAGATTGCGGCTAGTAATGCAAATTAAGATAAGGTGTTTTGAAGAAGAGGCGGAGATGTCGCTGATAGCAGCGGCAGCTCCGCTTTTCAAGACGGGGGATACAATACAAAAGCGATTTACAAGTGATATTGGAAATGCTAAAATGTAATAAATGAATCAGATAGAAAGTGAAGTGTATAGATGGGTATATATGTGAATAGTAAAAATGCTTACGCACTATACAAAAAAGAAACGGCTAAACCATACTTTGTGGATAAAACTGTGTTGTTAAAGGAATTGTTCCCTTTAGTGGAAGAAGGAAGTCATTATTTATGCATAACGAGACCGAGGCGTTTTGGAAAAACGGTCATGGCTAATATGGTTGCTTCTTTTTTTTCAAAAGGACACAGAGCAAATGATGTTTTTCAGAATTTGCAGATTTATCAGGACAAAGATTATGAAAAATATCTTAATAAATATACGGTTATTCATATTATGTTTAATGATTTGCCACGAAATTGTAATTCATACAAACAGTATATTGATCGTATTGAAGAAACATTAATCAAGGACTTGAAAAAAGAATATCCGGATATGCCAATAGACGATCAGAATGCAGTGTGGGATACTCTTCTTGAAATATACGCCGAAAAACAAGATATAAATATTGTATTTGTTTTTGATGAGTGGGATTTTATTTTTCATCAGAAATTTGTTACGGAAGATGATAAGTTATCCTATTTA
This sequence comes from bacterium, assembly GCA_004562915.1. Lineage (GTDB taxonomy): Bacteria > Bacillota > Clostridia > Lachnospirales > Lachnospiraceae > Oliverpabstia. The sequence goes on along the minus strand of SFQZ01000108.1, from coordinate 157 downwards.
CAATTCTTGAGAAATCTTTTGAAGGACAGACCGTACATTGCACTTGTATATATGACAGGGATTTTACCAATTGCCAAATATTCCAGTGGTTCTGAACTGAATATGTTTGCAGAATTTACTATGACGACGGAACAAAGATTTTCTGAATATTTTGGTT
>SFQZ01000019.1 GCA_004562915.1 bacterium | reverse complement strand
GGAAATATTCACAATTCTGTGAATTATCCAAATTGCGATATGGGACAGTGCATGGCTGCCGGACGTGTGACAATCAATCACAGGAATGTGGTTAATATGATCAGTCAGTTTACCAAAGTACTCGGTGATGCAGGCATGAATATTTCAGATATGACAAATAAGAGCAAAGGCGATTATGCATACACCATGATTGATCTTGAAAAAACGGCTCAGGCTGATATTATTCAGAAACTGGAAGCAATTGAAGGCGTTCTGAAAGTAAGAATTGTGAAATAAGTGTATTTTGAAATTTTGGAAGACATACCCCGGACTGTAAGTTACAGTCCGGGGTATTTTAAAAGAACCGATCCCTAAGAAAGGAAAATGGATAGATATGAAAAATATCTGGAAGAAATGTCGAAAAGGTAGTAAAATAATAAAGTCTGTAATATATAACAGGAAGAAATTCGGACCGGCGTATCGTGCGCTGAAAAAAATATTGAAAAAATTTGATAAGAAAGCAGGAAAAAATAAACAATGGCAACGATAAAACCATTTCAGGCTCTGCGTCCCAGAAAAGATCTGGCTGAGAAAATAGCCGCACTGCCATATGATGTATACAGCAGGGAAGAAGCAAGGGAGGTTGTGAAAAAAAATCCATTCTCCTTTTTAAAAATTGATCGCGCGGAAACTCAGCTGGATGAGAATATCGATATTTATTCAGAAAACGTATATCAGTGTGCAGCAGATACATTGAATCATATGATTGATAGAGGTGAATTTCATCAGGAAGAGAAACCATGTTTTTATATATATGAATTGACGATGGATGGACGAGTACAGACGGGGATTGGAGCCTGTGCAGCTGTGAAAGAATATGAGATGCAGATCATAAAAAAACATGAAAATACCCGGCAGGATAAAGAGGACGATAGAACAAGACATATCAAAGTATGTGAAGCACAGACAGGACCTATCTTCCTTGCGTATCGTTATGATGAGAAGATTGCACGTCTGCAGGAAGAAGAGAAGAGAAAACCGGCGGAATATGATTTTACTTCGGAGGATGGAATCCGACATCGAATGTGGGTTATAAAAGATGAGAAAGTGATAAAAAGCCTGGAAGAACTTTTTCAGTCAGTTCCTGCTTTATACATAGCAGATGGACATCACAGAGCAGCATCGGCAGCAAGAGTTGCAGCCATAAAAAGGGAGCAGCAACAAGGGGAAAGTGATGAGACATCCCTGCCGGAGTATGAATACTTTATGTCAGTAATTTTTGCTGATCGAGATCTAATGGTCATGGATTATAATCGTTGGATAAAAGATCTGAATGGAATGACAGAAAGACAATTTATTGAGAAATTGAGAAGAGAATTTTCTATCCGTCCGATCAGTGAAAGAATGCATCCGGAAAAAAAAGGACAATTTGCAATGTATATGGAGCGGCAGTGGTATCTTCTGGAAGAAATCAATAAACCGGAGAGGAGTGATTCGATTGAGAATCTGGACGTGTCAGTGCTGCAGAATCATGTGCTTTGTCCACTTCTGGGAATAAAAGATCCAAAAACGGATCAGAGAATATCTTTCATTGGAGGTATTCGAGGATTGAATTTTTTGGAAGAGATGGTAGATAAAAAAGGTGGGGTAGCATTTGCTATGTATCCTACATCCATGCAGGAATTATTTGCTGTAGCAGATGAAGGAAGACTGATGCCGCCAAAATCCACATGGTTTGAACCTAAGTTACGAAGTGGATTGTTGATTCACAGGATATAATAACGAAAGAGAAAAGAGGAGAAAAGGTATGGAATCAAGAGTAGCGAAAGCAATTGAATTACACAAAAAGGGATATAATTGTGCACAGGCGGTAGCATGTGCTTACTGTGATCTTGTAGGGGTGGACGAGGATACAATGTTTAAAATGGCGGAAGGATTTGGAGCCGGTATGGGCGGTATGGAAGGAACCTGCGGTGCGGTAAGCGGTGCAGTGCTCCTTGCCGGAATGTATAATAGTCATGGGAAAGATACCCGGGATTCCAAAGCATCTACATACAAACTTTCCAAAGCAATTCGTCTGGCTTTTTCAGAAAAAAATAAAACAGTAATCTGTAAAGAACTGAAAGGTGTAGATACAAAAAAAGTATTGAGATCCTGTGACGGATGCATCGAAGATGCGGCTGCAATCGTTGAGACACTTCTGTTCGAATAAAAATAAAATTGTATTTTATTTAGAAAGATGGTAGAATGAAATATAAAGTAAAAGAGAGGTTTTTACCAAAATAATACAAAAATCGACAGGAGGTACGGGGAATATGTCTGACAAATTATATGAGTTGATGGATTGGCCGGAGATTGAAGCTGTTGTTTATTCAGAAGAAAGCTCTCCCCGGGCAATTCTTGGTCCAAGAGTGACCGATGCAGGAATATTGATTCAGTGCTTTTTTCCGGAAAAGGAGGAAGTGAGTATTAAAACTCTGGCTGATGGAAAAGTATATCCCATGGTTCAGGAAGATGAGGCCGGTTTTTTTGCTTATCTTTTAGATCAAAAAGAAATTCCTGAATATGTATATCTGGTAAATGAAGATAACGAAGTGCATGAGTATTATGATGCGTATGCGTTTCCTTCTCAGTTTACCATAGACGACGAGCAGAAATTTACGAATGGTATTTGTTATGATATCTATGAAAAACTTGGGGCTCATCCCATGACCGTGAACGGAGTGGATGGAGTATATTTTGCTGTCTGGGCACCGAATGCTATGAGAGTAAGTGTTGTGGGTGATTTTAACCAGTGGGACGGCAGATTATATCAGATGAATAAGCTTCCTGTTTCAGGGATATTTGAATTGTTTATTCCTCAGGTTCCGGTGGGTTCTATTTACAAATACGAATTGAAACTTCGGGACGGGCTCACCTATCTGAAAGCAGATCCCTATGCGAATGCTGCAGAACTTCGTCCGGCAAATGCATCAGTTATTGCAGATCTCCTGAAGTTCAAGTGGCATGATAAAGCCTGGATGAAAGGACGGAAGAAAGCGCAGAAAGAGGATGCTCCGATTGCTGTTTATGAAATGCATCTAGGTTCCTGGAAAAAACCGGATGACGGACGTGAGTTTTATAATTACAGAGAAATTGCCCCGCTGCTGATTGAATATATTCAGGAGATGGGATATACTCACGTGGAATTGATGCCTGTGATGGAACACCCATTTGACGCTTCCTGGGGATATCAGGTGACAGGATATTATGCACCTACCAGCCGTTATGGTTCGCCGGAAGATTTCATGTATTTTATAGATGCACTGCATCGTGCAGGAATTGGTGTAATCCTTGACTGGGTTCCCGCACATTTTCCGCGGGATACCTTTGGACTCTCAAATTTTGACGGTACCTGTCTGTATGAACATTTTGATCCACGTCAGGGTTCCCATCCTCACTGGGGAACATTGATCTACAATTATGGAAGACCACAGGTGAAAAACTTCCTGATTTCCAATGCGTTGTTCTGGGCTGAGAAATACCATGCAGATGGAATTCGTTTTGATGCTGTGGCTTCCATGCTTTATCTGGATTATGGAAAAAATGACGGTGAATGGGTTGCAAATATGTATGGCGGCAATGAAAATTTGGATGCCGTAGAATTTTTGAAACATTTAAATTCAGTATTTAAGAAAAAATATCCGGATGCAATGCTGATCGCAGAAGAGTCTACCGCATGGCCAAAAGTAACCGGTAGTGTAGAAGATGAAGGACTTGGTTTCGATTACAAATGGAATATGGGATGGATGAATGATTTTATCGGATATATGTGCAATGATCCTCTGTTTCGAGGTAGTCACCATAATGAACTCACCTTCAGTATGATATATGCATACAGCGAGAAGTTTATGTTGAGTCTTTCACATGATGAAGTAGTTCATGGAAAAGGCTCTCTGATCGGTAAAATGCCTGGAACGGATGAGAAGAAATATGATAATCTACGGACTGCGATGGGATTCTTTATGACACACCCGGGAAAGAAACTCCTTTTTATGGGTCAGGAGTTTGCTCAGGTACATGAGTGGGCTGAGAATAAATCGCTGGATTGGGAAGATCTGGAAGAAACACCACATCAGCAGATGAAAGAATTTATGAAAGCCCTGATTGGTCTTTATAAACAGTATCCGGCTCTCTATGCTCTGGATTATGATCCGGAAGGATTTGAATGGATTAATTGTGTAGATTGGGAAAAGAGTATGGTTTCTTTCATGAGGAGAACAACGAAACCGGAAGATACACTTGTGGTGGTATGTAATTTCTCTGATGTGGTTTATGAAAATCATCAGATGGGAGTTCCATATCCCGGAAAATACAAAGAAATCCTCAACAGTGATTCTACGGTGTATGGCGGAAACGGAACAGTAAATCCAAGAGTGAAAATTGCAAAGAAAGACGAATGTGATGATCGTCCGTACTCTATCAAGATCAAAGTAGCTCCGTTAAGTGTTGCTATTTTCAGTTATACAAAAACAGAACAGAAAGCAGCAGATAATAAAACTGCAAAAAGCGGAAAGAGAACATCTGCAAAGAAAACTGCTAAAGAGAGTGTGAAGGAAACAGTAAAGAACACTGTTAAAAGAGTTTCGAAAAGCAGTGTGAGAGAAAAAATACAGAAAGAAATGGAAGAGGCGGCGAAGGAGAATAGTAAGGCATGACAGATGGTTTGAAAAATGTACTGAGCTGGTTTGCTGATGTTCCGAAGGAGGGACCTGTGGAGTTTGCTCTGAAAGTGATTTTTGTCTTGATCGCATATGCGATCGGAACAAGACTGATCAACTGGATCTGCAGGATATTAAAAAAGCAGATGACTCATTTTGGAACAGATGAAACTGCCAAGAGATTTTTACTGTCATTTGTTAAAATTGGTTTATATGTTATCCTGATACTTACTCTTGCAGGAAATCTCGGAGTTGATAAGACTTCAGTAGCTGCGTTGGTTGGTTCAGCTGGTGTAGCTGTCAGTCTGGCACTTCAGGGAGGATTGTCTAATTTCGCGGGTGGCTTGATCATTATGTTTCTCCGACCATTTTCAGTGGGTGATTATATTATTGAAAATGGTGAAAAGAATGAAGGTACAGTTGAGAAAATTGAACTGTATTATACTACACTTATGACTGTGGACAGCAGAAGAATTGTGATCCCGAATTCTACGCTTACAAACAACAGTATTACTAATGTTACGGCAATGGACAAACGTCGTCTGGAAATTAAAGTGGGCATTTCCTATGACTCTGACTTATTAAAAGCGAAAGCGATTCTTAAAAAACTGATCGAAGAAGACCCGGAATTGCTGGAGAAGGAAGAAATACAGATTTTCGTTGATCAACTTGGCGAAAGCTCTGTAATCCTCGGACTTCGTGCATGGGTTTGTACAGAAGAATTCTGGAATACAAAGTGGAGGATGAACGAAAAAATCAAATTGGAGTTCGAAAAGAATGGAATCCTGATTCCTTATCCGCAGGTAGATGTCCATATGAAATAATAAAATAAATAATCCGGTAACCGCAGATACTATAGTCAGTGTAGGTTGCCGGATTTTATTTTGGGAAGAGATAAAGCCTCCGGCGGATTGCAGACTGAAAAATTACATTAGCTTTAGACATAAAAATTTAAGATAAATGAAATTGAATTTCTGTAAAGAATGTATATAATATTAAAGATATAGGGAGTTTTGTCGAATCAGGGAGTATATCAGATGAGGGATGACTCCCGCCTCTGTAGGTGAGCAGCAATTATGTATCAGTGGCGGGCGTCAATCCCCCATCTGATATACGCTCCGCGGGGATGCGCAGGAATTCGGAATGGAAGTATGTCTGCTATGCAGACCCGAATTCCGCGCTAAGACTCGCGAGCGAGTCTGGAATTTAAGGGGATACAAGAGAATATGGCTGGAAAAACAAAGAAAAAAAGAAAGTCTTTATGGAGAATAGCAATAGGGGTTTCTGTTATTCTGATTTTGCTGCTTGCCGTTACGGCTGCGTATATCTGGAGAGCGGGATATTTTGCAAATCATTTTTATAAAGCAACCTGGATCAATGGCATTGACTGCAGTTATCTGACAACAGGTCAGGTAAAAGAATTGTTACAGGAAAAAGTCAACGAATATCAATTGACCATTACCACACAGGAGGGTGAGGAATACGTGGTAACCGGTCCACAGTTTCATCTTACTTATGTGGATGATAACAGGGTAGATGAGCTGATGCATGACCAGGAGCCTCTGAAGTGGATTCAAAAAGCTTTCAAAGGAGGAAAATATGAGGTATCTGCCAATACCACGTATGAAGAAAGCTCAGTTGGGCCAATACTGAAAAGTCTTCCGTTTATGAAAGAAGAAAATATCGTTGTTCCTCAGGATGCTTACATGCAGGAGACGGATCAGGGATATTCAATTGTTCCTGAAGTTGTGGGAAATGCTTTGGATGAAGAAAAAGTGATCGGGCTTGTTAATGAGGCTGTTTCCAATGGAGTGGAAAGTATTTCTCTTGTGGAAAGTGAATGCTATCTGAAACCTTCTGTTTATCAGGACAATGAGGTATTGGTGAATGAGGTGAATACTCTGAACACACTTACCAGTGCGAATTTGACCTACAATGTGTGTGATGAAGTTACAACTATTGATAGAAATCTGTTGAAATCATGGCTGATTCAGGATGAACAGGGAAATTATTCTATAGATCAGTCAAGAATTGATGCATTTATTAATGAACTGGCTGATAAAAGAGATTCTTATGGCGGCACAAGAAAATTCACCACACATGCTGGCAATGAAATTACTTTGAAAACAAATAGATACGGTTGGAAAGTAAACAGGGAAGATTCCATAGCGGAGTTGACAGCAGCAATCAATGAAGGACATCAGGGAGAGATGGAGCTGGTTTACAGTCAGAAAGCACAGGGTACCGGTGCTAATGATCTTGGTAGTGTGTATGTGGAAATAAGTATCAAAAATCAGACAATGTGGTGTTATAAAGATGGAAAGGTAATCGTGGAGACACCGGTTGTGACGGGAACAGAGACGGATCCGGAACGCGCCACTCCCAGAAACGGATGCTGGACGATTTATCGTAAAAAAACAGAGTATACCATGAAAGGACCTCTGCAGGAAAATGGAGAGTACGAATACACGGCATTCGTACATTACTGGATGCCATTTAACGGCGGAGTAGGAATCCATGATCTTGCCAGCAGAGGCAACAATTTTGGCGGAGATATTTATATGATGAATGGTTCCCATGGATGTATCAATACACCCTTAGCGGCAGTGAAAACCATCTTTGATACCGTGTCAGTGGGAACACCGGTAATTGTATATTAAAAGAAAGTACATAAACTAGAAAGGGTGTTGTCGGTAGAAAACTTAACTGAGACCTGAAAGAGTAATGGAATATACTACAAATAGCATTTAAATAAAGATATTCTTTAAATGGGATTAAAGATTGAAGATTACCGTCTCCGGAAATCTTGATTTCGGAATTTTGAAAACTGACATTCTGGAGGAGAGTAACTGTTTGAGTGGCTTGCTACCATTTATCAGGTAGTACGATATTATAAAACTGTAGAGAATTAAAAGAATATTTATAAATATGAAAGAAATGGCAGATTGATGAAAAATGTAAAAGAGCAGGTACTTTGCTTTTTCATGGGTAGACGCTTTGTAGATTTTTGCAGGAATAGAAATAGTGTTTCTAGGAATGAATCGCCTCATATCATCCATGTGTTGTGGAATTTTTTCAAGAGATACTGCACATAATCAAAAGGAAATTAACTCAAAACAGCATGATTACTTTCGTATATCTCTTAAAAACGTTTCTTAACATATGGATGATAACGGTCAATCTTTCGCGAGATGAATTGTTATATATGTTATTAAATTGTTTGGACGGAATCCACAAGAAGACCAGGGTTGTCGTGAGGAGGTTCTTAATTTCTTTAAGCCCTATTCTACTTTCTCCCAATTACTGAGCGGTTTATTAGAAGAAAAATTATATAAGCGTCGATACAGTACTCCATTTATTATTTTGTATTGATAGCCAATGGAATCCTTTCTGGAATCAATAGAATTTAGTGATGTAAGATTAGCGGATGATTCCACTGATGTAGCGAAAACTGGGGTTTCTAACACGAACGAAGATGCAACTAATGTTGCAATAATTAAAAAAGCTGATTTTTGCATTTCTTTCTCCTATTAATATGAAATGGACTCTCGGAATCTCAAAGATCTATTTTATGCGGTTTTCGAGAGCCGTTTTTTATAAATTTTCCTCCTCTTTTCAAAAAATCTCTTGACAAAACATCCCAAAAATGTAACACTCCATGATCTACTGCCTCCGCCTGTTCAGCAACTTGATGCGTGGGCTTGGGCTTTGTCAAAATCGTCTTCAACGAAAAATATTTAGTTTTCCAAAGTTCTATCGGCGTATGAATCTTGGTCGGAAGGTTCAAGATTCCGACGGAGATTCTATTGAAATATTCATTTTGGATTGGAATAAACGGGTAAATCCATAAATGTATCTGGAATTTCTTTAAGATTCCCCATATATTCACCATCTACGTATAAATCATAAGAACCATTATTAAAGATGAAAAAAGAATTATTATCATTCATATAAAATACGTTCTCTCCATTTTCATCGTAATCAGGTAAGTTAAATGGTTCTATAACATATGAAAAAGAAAGAACAAAAAGGAAAACCATAGTGATAATGGCAGGTAAAGATCGGTATCTTGTGCATGGATTCAATATGAAGGAAAAACGTTGGATAATTTGTTTATTAGAACTAAATGTGCATAATGTACCCGCAGAAACATTTTTACTCATATATTTTTGAGTATATTTTAACGTTTTGTGGATACCTGATAAGTAGCAAGCTTTTTCCTCCTTTGAGATATAATGGGAAACCCAATAATCCACATATAATTCTTGTACATGGTGTAACAAACCAGGTAAAAATTTAAAAATAAAAATATTCCACCAGTGTATCACTAACGAAAGATCTAAAAGTAATTTGAAAGCCACATCATGATTTTTAATATGTAACAATTCATGAACAAAAATGCAGTATAACTCTTTCTCTGAAAAATCTATATCTGGAAGTAAAATATAATGATGTATGATTCCAAATGATGCAGGCGTAGATATTGTATTAAGTTTTATTAATGTGCAATTTGGAGAAGTCTTAGGAAATACTGTCTGCAATGCATCAGAAAAAATTCGGGGAACTTGGGGTGATGAAGGGGAGTATATCTTACACAATTTTATTTGGTAAGATATGAAACCCGCCAATTTCATGACGAAAAGAATACCAGCAACAGAAAACCACACAAACAATATTAATGTTGAAATCGTAATTTGGTATTTATCATTATTTTGCAAAGGGTCTATGGTTATTCTCCCTATATTTTGTAAAAAGGGTAAAAAATCATCAGAAAAAAAAGTATGTGTTAAATGAAAGTAATAGAAATCGAAGGGAAGACAACTTCGCACAATGATAAATATACCTATTAAATAGACCGTAAATATACCTATTTTTGAAATAAACTGATCTTTTTTTAGAATGATGTATAAAATACAAGTCAAAATAGTTAATGAAAAAGAACAAGCCAATATAGAAGGAACCGAAATTTCCATAATATTCAATTCTCCTGAATTATTTGATTGATAATATTTTCTAAAGTATTTAGAATATCTTGATTTAAATTTTTTTCATTTGCAAGGCATGAACAATAATTCATAATACCTGAGGAAACATTGGGGCTTTCAACCAGATTTCCAATTAGCTGTTTTTGTTGATCATATTGTCTTTGAGAGATAGTTGGAGCATATGCTCGACCTGGACGAGTGACTGTTTTTACGATAGAATTCACTGTTAGATATTGCTTTTCCTCTAATATTAAAAGAAATTTTTTTGCAGTATTTCGTTTGATTTCAGGGTGTGATTTAGTAATGTCTGAGATGGTACAAGGATGCCCTATTTCCCAGATAGCGTACATAATTTGCTCCTCTTTTGGAGAAAGTAGTTGCATAATATTTTCCTTTCATTTTTTGTAAAAATAAAAATTATTATATAAATGTATATTAATAATATAATATCTTTAAGAAAAAAGCAAGATGTAAATATTGTATATTTTAATGTTTATTTAATCGAAATATACAATATATTTTTCATAATTATATGATAAATGTTAAAAAATGTATAAACAAAATAAAAAATGTAATTAAAATAATAACAGAAAATAAAATATTTATTGACAACAAAAAGATAATACATTAATATTATCCAATAAAGAGATGAAAAAAATATACATACAAAGGAGGTAGAGGCCAATGGGGTAGATGGTTGTTACTTGAAAATAAAAGTTTAAAGGAGGTATAATAATGAAACATAATTTAAAAAGAATAGTTACATCAATGTTATTATTAACGACCGTATTTACGTGTTCAGTTCCTGTACATGCGGCAAAAGAATATTTTGCTTTTACAACCAATGCTACTGATAAAAGAGTTGCCCCTGGAACCAAAAGTGATACAGAACAGGCTGCTTATGTAACTACAACATATCACTCTTCGTCTAAAGGTGTTAGTATTGGTGTGGATAATGGAAGTGAATATGGGGTACATACAAACATGTGGACATTCTCTTCTCCAACAGGCCCCAAAGTTTTGGGATACAATGGCTATGCCAGCCAGAAGTATACATATTATATTCATTATGATCCAATGGGAGGAGTTGGAACGACTATAAGGGGGCGTTATAATCCTTGATGAACTTACACTGGAAACTTTCGATAACATTGCTATTCCTAGTATTATCTTTAGGCTTTTCAGGGTGTAGGGGGAAAGATTCTCTAAGTTTAAAAGATAATAAAAATGTTGAAAATGAAACTTTAGAAAAAAATATAATATCTTTTGATCCATTAATGAAAACATTTGAAAAAGAACAAGATAATATCCGGATGGATGCTCAGGTATCCATCCCGGATACTGTGAAGGATAATCAAATATGTTGTGCAAGTGGTTTGCCGCTCCCTCTTAAAGAGCAAACTTCTGAATTAGCAGAGAGTTTTTTCCCGACTGATAGTGTTCCGTCAATTTCTTTTGATGAAGAGAATAATAGCTTTTTTGGTATGGAATATAAGGTGGGAGAGCCTGGTTGGGTAGTGTTAGGTTATAACAATTCGGCAGGATTTGTTTTAAATTCTCAGGAATATGATTATTGCAAGAATTGTATTGTAACAGAAAATTTTGTTGAATCCTATAATGGAGATCAATATCAAAAAAATGAAAATTTGGATTTTATGACACAGAAAAATGCTGCAAATCTGATTCGTACTACTTTAAAACAATATGGAATATCACTTGGGGACATTGTCACAGTATATGTTATGGATCATGAAACTATGCAGCAATATGAAGACGCTACAGATATGAATGGCAATTATGATCCTGATTTGAAAAAAGATTCCTGGTCTTCCGAGGATGATAGTTACTATTTTTATTTTTTTCAAGAATATAATGACTTTCCTGTAATATATAATCCTTATTCGGGACAGGGACTTGAAGATGGGGAAGCAGCAACCGTTATGATGAATGCATCTGGAATCATTGGTGCCAACATTATGGGATGTTATGAGTGGAAAGAGGACGAAAAAGTAACGATCCTTTCGTTAGAGGAAGCAGCAGAAACTTTTTTTAGAAATTATCAGGGAATAGTGAATACTTCTTACGAAGTGGACCATATTTCGCTTATGATGGATATTATACCAGGAGAAAATAACACTGCTCAGTTAAAACCAGCGTGGGTTTTTCATACAGAGGTTTCTGGTGAAGGATATTGCTATCAGAGCCAGATTGTGATTGATGCAGTAAATGGAGTAGAATTAACAGCATAAAAGAAGGAATGACCATATGAAAGTTTTGAAAATGGATCTTTACAGAGCTTTTCTCAATATAAAATTTTTAGGACTTGTAATTACAACTGCAGTTTTATGGTATTTAAATACAAGAAGATTTGCGGGTGAAGACGATATTTTATCTATCTTTTTTGCTGCAGTTGGTCGAAGCACCATTACATATATTTTGTTGGTTGTTTGTGGTGCTGTATATGGTTTAAGTATCTGTGAAGATTTTCAAGACAATGAGATACGAAATATTTTATGCAGAAGTAAACTGAAAAATTATATTCTTTCTAAGGTTACTGTTTGTATGGTGGGGGCTATTACCGCTTATTTTTTAGGAAGCATGTGTTATCTATTGTTTGAATTTACTCGTTATCCTCTTGTAATTCATAACAGCATGGTGGTTGAAAATTTGAAAGAACTTACTACTTTTCATATATTGCTTCCGGAACATGTATTAGAATTTATTATACTTCAGATTTTAATGAATGGGATTTGTTGTGGCTGTATGGCAGTGATTGCGTTAGGGCTTTCTCCATATTTACGTGATGGTTTTCTTGTATTGTGTACACCTCCTGTGTTGTTTTTTATCCTTTTATTTATTTCAAGTACATTGTTAAAATTATCAACAGACACAGAAAGTATATTCTGGATTATTATGACAACGGTACCATGCGGTAATTTTATAATTAGAATAATACTGTATACAGCTGCTTTTTATTGCATTTCTTGTTTCCTTTTGTATCGGGGAATTCGGAGGTACGAGTATGAATAATGTACGAAGCATTTTACGTATTACCAGGTATCAATTTTTACAATTGGTATGCAACCCTCGATTGTACATGATTATGATATGTAATTTCATTTTTCTTAGTACGCTTATAGTTCCGCTCCGAAGATTTATGAAATTGTATTATGTGAAAGCAACCCCCTTTTTGTTTGGTTTTTTGTTTTCACATGCGTCGGTTGTATTTTGCTTTTTTGTTGGCATTGTATTGTTGTTCAGTAATGCGCCCTTTTTTAATCATTCACAAATGTTTTTAGTAATACGTACCAAAAAATTGGTATGGGCGTTAGGGCAGATGTTATATTTGCTGGCGGGAAGCGTTTTATATTTTTTATTATTGTATGGTATGAGTTTACTATTTTTGATTCCGCATATATCTTTTCGGAATGAGTGGGGAGAAGTATGGAATACCTTGGTCCGTACAGATTTGGGGTTGCAGTGTGGCGTTACCTTAGCTATATCTGCTGATATTTTAAATCGTTTTGATCCCATGGAATTACAGTGTTGGATATTTTTAATAGGTGTATTAAATGCTTTGTTAATCGGTCTGATATTGTTTTTCTGTAATCTGTATTTTCATAGAGAAGTTGGAATCACTGTGGCTATACTTCTGATTTTAGCACCATATCGTCTGTCATTTATGCCTGATTTCTTACACTATATAGTAACTGTGGCCTGGTTGGATCCTACTTATTTATTTTATAGTCCTACTTATAAAGGACCGGACGGGATGCAGCAGCTGCTGATTTTATGTGGAATGATATTATTTTTTATATTTTGCTGCATTTATGGAATATATCATAGAGATCTTCCGGAGGTAGAAGAATGAGTGCTGTAATTGAAGCAAAGAATGTTAATAAATCATTTAAAGGTATTTCCGTATTAAATAATATTCAGCTTTCCGTTGATGAGGGAAGTATCTGTGGGATTGTTGGAAGAAATGGTTCAGGGAAAACCGTACTTTTCAAGTGCATTTGTGGATTCCTTCAGATTGATAGTGGAGAAATACTGATTCATGGGCAACCAATAAAAAAGGGAGAGGCGCATAAAGATTTAGGAATAATTATTGAGACACCGGGGTTTTTGAGACATTATAGCGGCTATAGAAATCTTGCTTTCTTAATGGGATTAAATGGGAAAGTTTCTGAGAATAAAATTGATAAAATTTTGGAAGTGGTAGGGTTAGACAAGGAGAAACATAAAAAAGTAGGAAAATATTCCATGGGAATGCGACAACGACTTGGAATTGCGCAAGCAATTATGGAAGACCAGACGATACTAATTTTGGATGAACCAATGAATGGGCTGGATAATCAAGGTGTAGAAGAGATTCGGCATGTCCTTTTAAATTTAAAAAATCGAGGATGTACGATTTTATTAGCAAGTCATAATCGTGAGGATATTCACCAACTTTGTGATTGCGTTTACGAAATGGATCAAGGATACATTTGTAAAAAAGATGCATATGCATAAGATTGATAATTGAAGCAAAAATATATGAAAAATAATTATTAAGGGCAAAAATCGGTACTAACCAATTTTTGCCCTTAACATATCAGCTGAAAATGAGACTCGAACTCACGACCCCTTCATTACGAGTGAAGTGCTCTACCGACTGAGCTATTTCAGCAAATCCGTGTTAAATTATAATTATAAAATTATGTTTTGTCAATAGAGAATTTATAAAATTCTTATAAAGATGTACAATGATTTTTATAGACATCCAAAAGAATCATGTTATAATAAATTTGATTATTTGAGAAGATTGAGTGGAGAGTAAAAGAAAGAGGACATTGTTATGAAAAGTGAGAAAATGCATCAAATAGAAAATGAATATAAGCAATATATTCTGGAGCATGAAGAAGAGTGTCAGGCATCCGGTGCTGCGATCAAGGAATATCTGGATCATTCCACGGCGGCTTATAACGGGCTTGTGGTGCATACCCTTCATATTCCAAAGATTTTTACAGAAAAAGAGATTGAATATTTTCGTTGGATTGTAAAGACAACCTACAGTATTTTAACAAAAGTAATTCGTGAATATATTGATAATCCGGCTTATAGAAAGTATTTTCCGTTTTCAAAAGAACTGGAAGAATTGATTCTGGTACCGAATCTCTACGATTCTCTGCTTCCGGTAGCAAGATTTGATATATTTTTTAACGAAGAAACATGGGATTTTAAATTCTGTGAAATTAATACCGATGGAACCAGTGCTATGAATGAGGATTATGTATTAAATCAGGCACTGGCATTAAATGATGTCCATCAGGAAATGCTGAAGAAATATTCTTTCTCTACATTTGAACTTTATGACAGTCTGGTGGATAGCTTTATGAAACTTTATGATACTTATGAGAAAAAAGTGGAGCATCCTTATATTGTCATTACGGATTTCATGGATCACTGCTGTGTTAATGAATTTGAAGAATTCGCCAAACGATTCCGGAAAGCGGGATATGAAACGGAGATCTGTAATATCCGTGATATGACATACAGAGATGGAGTTTTATATTCAGCGGCAGGACATCCCATTGATCTGATTTACCGAAGAGCTGTAACCTGTGATATTATGGCTCATTATGACGAGATACAGCCGTTTATCCAGGCTGTTAAAGATCAGAACGTATGTGTAATGGGTTCCATCTGCACACAGATTCCGCATAACAAATGGCTGTTTAAGGTATTGAGAGAAAAGGCAACCATGGGTTTGCTTACAGAAGAAGAGCAGAAGTTTGTGACGGAGCATATACCATATACCAATCTGATGGACGACCGTTTTTGTCGGATGGATGAGATTCTGGACGAAAAAGACCGCTGGATCATTAAACCATTGGATTCCTATGCCTCCAGAGGGGTATTTGCAGGGATTGATTACAGTGAGGATGACTGGGAAGATATTGTTCACAGACACTGGAATAAAAATTATATTTATCAGGAGTATTACCATCCGTATCGGACAGATAATATCTGTTTCCGTGATTCTCATCCACAGTTCCATCCATATACAAATATGTCGGGACTGTATGTATATAATGGGGAATTTGCAGGAATTTACTCCAGACTTTCTACAGGAGGAATCATTTCCTCTCAGTACAACGAACGGGCAGTTGCCACATTGGTTCTGAAGGAAGAAAAAGAATGAAAACACTGGTAATAGCAGAAAAGCCTTCGGTGGGACGTGATATTGCCCGGGTTCTGAAGTGTTCCAAGAAGACAAACGGATACATGGAAGGAAACGAATATGTGGTGACCTGGGGAATGGGTCACCTGATTACACTAAAGGATCCGGAAGGCTACGATGGAAAATATAAAGAATGGAAAATGGAAGACCTTCCGATCATGCCGGAGAAGCTGGAGATAGAAGTAATCCGTCAGACCGGAAAGCAGTATCAGACAGTAAAAAGCCAGATACACAGAAATGATATAAAAGATATTGTAATAGCCACAGATGCCGGAAGAGAAGGAGAACTGGTTGCAAGGTGGATTCTGAAAAAAGCCGGAAATCGAAAACCATGCCGCCGCTTGTGGATCTCTTCGGTGACAGACAAGGCGATTCGTGAGGGATTTTCTCACCTTAGAGATGCCAGAGAATATGATAATCTGTATCATGCGGCAGTATCCCGTGCGGAGGCAGACTGGCTGGTGGGAATCAATGCCACCAGGGCACTGACCTGTAAGTACAATGCACAGCTGTCCTGCGGCAGGGTGCAGACACCGACCCTAGCCATGATCGCACGGAGAGAAGAAGAAATCAAAAAGTTTGTTCCGGAGACTTACTATGGGATTTCTGCCAGAGTAAACGGAGTGACATTTACGTGGAAAGAGGAGAAATCAGGAAGTTTTCGATCGTTTCAGAAAGAGCGTATGGAGAAAATCCTTGAGCAGATGAAAAAAGGAACTCTGACGATTCAAAAAGTGGAAAAGAAAGAGAAAAGATCATTCCCGCCTTTACTTTATGATCTTACGGAACTACAAAGAGACGCAAATAAACGGTTTGGATATTCGGCAAAGGAAACACTAAATATTATGCAGCGGCTTTATGAAAATCATAAGGTGCTGACCTATCCAAGGACAGATTCCCGTTATCTGACATTCGATGTGGCGGATACGATTTCAGAAAGGCTGAATGCCTGTGGCGTTGGTCCTTATCGAAAACTGACCGGACAGCTAAGAGGAGAAAACTGGAGCCGGAAGAAGCTGTTTTTTGTGGATAACAGCAAGGTATCAGATCATCATGCAATTATTCCTACCGAGCAGTTTGTGGATCTGACGCATATGAGTTCTGAAGAGAGAAAAATATATGATCTGGTCGTGAGAAGATTCCTGAGTGTGCTTTATCCTCCATGCATTTATGAAGAGACAACGCTGATAGCTGAGTGTGCCGGAGAACATTTGATTGCCAGAGGAAATGTTATATTACAGGCTGGTTTTCGCCAGGTATATGAGTTCGAAGAAGATGAGAAAGAGGATTCGGCGGATATAGAAACAGAGTTGAAAGGACAGACACTTCCAAAGTGGGAGCAGGGACAGACATTTTCAGATGTGCAATATGTGCTAAAAGAAGGAAAGACCTCTCCGCCTTCCCGTTTTACGGAAGCTACTTTGCTTTCCGCTATGGAAAATCCTGTTAAGTATATGGAATCCGGTGATAAAGCTATGGCAAAAACGCTGGGTGAGACAGGCGGCTTAGGAACGGTGGCAACAAGAGCAGATATTATTGAAAAGCTGTTTAACAGTTTTTTACTGGAAAAGAAAGGAAAGGATATTTTTATTACATCCAAGGGAAAACAGCTTTTAGAACTTGTACCAGAGGATTTGAAAAAGCCGGAACTAACTGCGGACTGGGAGATGAAGTTGTCACGGATCTCCAAAGGCAGCCTGGATGATAAAAAATTTATGGAGGATATCCGGCAATATACAAGGGATATTCTTGGAGAAATCAAAACAGAGCAGGGAACTTTCCGCCATGATAATCTGACGAATAAAAAGTGTCCTCAATGCGGCAAGCGACTATTGGCGGTGAATGGGAAAAATGCAAAACTGCTGGTCTGTCAGGATCGGGAATGTGGTTATCGGGAAACGGTGTCACGAGTGACTAATGCCCGTTGTCCGGTCTGTCATAAAAAGATGGAGATGGTCGGTAAGGGAGACGACAGTATGTTTGTATGTACCTGCGGGCATAAAGAACGCCTTTCCAAATTCCAGGAGAGACGGAAAAAAGAAGGCGGCGGGGTTTCAAAAAAAGATGTAGCCGCTTATATGAAAAAGCAGCAGAGAGAAGCAAAAGCATCTGTCAACAGTGCTTTTGCGGATGCGCTTAAAAATATACGCCTGGATGGATAACAGGCAGAAAAACTGTTCATGGATGGGCAGTTGATTTCAGAAAGGAGGCTTTATGAATAAGAAAAGACAGGCTGGAATTTTGATGCCGATAGCATCATTGCCTTCCAGTTACGGAGTGGGAGATTTTGGGAAAGAGGCGTATGCCTTTGCAGATCAGATCAGCCGTATGGGATTTGGAGTGTGGCAGATTCTTCCTTTGAATCCGCTGGGATATGGAAATTCTCCATACCAGCCATATTCTTCTTATGCCGGAGATCCAATCTATATCAGTCTGGAAAAACTGGCAGACGATGGACTGTTGGATGAAGCGCCGGGAGAATTTCGCAAAGACAGCCAGCAGATTGATTATGATGCAGTGAGAAATTATAAGGATGAGTTTCTACGAAAAGCTTTCAGAAGATTTGAGCCGGATGAAAGCTATGAAGAGTTTGCATCTCAGGAATGGGTATATCAATACGGTGTATTCTATATGCTGAAATGGAAAAATGACAGAAAATGCTGGCTTGACTGGAAAGAAGAAGATAAGCTTTGGATGACAAACAGAGACAGAGAGTTTACACCGGAGGAGGAAGAGGAAATTCTGTTTCAGATGTTTCTGCAATATACATTTTACTGTCAGTGGATGGAACTGAAAGAATATGTAAATGCTCTCGGAATTAAAATCATGGGTGACGTTCCGTTTTATGTGGGAATTGATTCTCTGGATGTATGGGCAAACAGTAAATGTTTCCTGCTGGATGAAAATTTTCGCCCGACCTATATTGCTGGTGTTCCGCCGGATTATTTCAGCCCGACAGGTCAGAGATGGGGTAACCCGATCTATGATTGGGAATATCTGAAAGAAACCGATTATCAGTTCTGGATGGAACGAATCGGCTACAATCAGACCTTGTTTGATATTGTCCGTATCGATCATTTCCGGGCTTTTGATACATATTGGAAGATTCCGTCAAGCTGTCCGACCGCTATTGAAGGCGAATGGATCGAGGCTCCGGGTTATGATGTATTTGATCATCTTCTTGCACTCTACCCGGATATTGAGATCGTAATCGAGGATCTGGGAGATCTTCGTCCGGAAGTTGGTGTGTTGAGAGATCATTTTGGATTTAAAGGAATGAAAGTATATCAGTTCTCTCTTGATCCGGATGAGAAAAATAATGATTTTCCGGACAGAGAAAATCTGATTCTGTATACCGGTACCCATGACAACCAGACGATCAAAGGATGGTATCTGAGCAAAGCAGAGGAAACACAGAAAGAAGTGAATGAACTTCTGAAAGAGAAAAATTGTATGGAAGAAAAGCTGGGTCATCGATTTATTCATGCGGTATTTCAGAGTATTGCCCAACTTTCCGTGATTACCGTTCAGGATATCCTTGATCTGGGAGATGAAGCAAGAATCAATCGTCCCGGAACCACAGGAAGTCCCAACTGGGAGTGGAGAATAACCGGATTTGAAGAGATAGAAAAATCGGAAGAACTAATCAAAACGATTATAGAAGTAACTGAACGTAACTAAAAATGTGTATATCATTGGTTAGCCCTCTTCTGATTCGTATAACCAGTAAAGTAAATTGGCTGATAACAGTATATCCCGTGTATGCATGGCAGGTCGTTTTCCCAATACCATTCATACACGGGATATACTGTTATCAGCCTCACTACTTTCACCTATTTACGATCAGAAAGCATAGGCCACACAGTTCGCAGCATGGTCACAAAGCAGGCCGTTCCTCCAATAAAATTAGATATGGGTTCTGCAAGAAATACTCCATTCACACCGAGTCCCCCAATATGGGGAAGAATGAGCGTCAGAGGTATGACGATGATTACTTTGCGGAAAAGAGAAAAGAAGACCGCATTTTTGGAACGTCCTAGCGCTACAAATGTGGATTGTCCGGAAAACTGCAGAGACATCATAAAAAATCCGAAAAAGTAGATGGTCATGGAAGGAACACCCAGCTTTAACAGCTGTGAGTTACTGTTAAATATATGGATAAATGGTCTTGGAAATAAAAGAAGGATAATCCAGATCGCTGTAGTATATATGATGCAGGTTACGGACATAAATTTGATGCCTTCTTTTACTCTTCGATATTCTTTCGCACCAAAGTTGTAGCCAAGTACAGGCTGTGATGCGTTGGTAATACCCTGGACCGGCATGGATACCACTTCCCGGATGGAGTTGATCACAGTCATAACTCCCACATAGATATCGCCTCCGAAATTCTGGAGAGTTGCATTGCAGACAATCTGTACAGCACTGTTTGTAAATGACATAACGAAGCCGGAAGTACCCAGTGCCACAATTTCTTTTAGCAGAGGAAGATGTACTTTCAGGCTGTTTTTTTTCAGACGGATGACAGCCTCTTTCCCGGTGAGAAAGCGAAGTATCCAGAGAGCTGAAAATAACTGTGAAATAATTGTGGCAAGAGCGGCACCCTGAACCCCCATATGCAGCACAAAGATAAATAAAGGATCCAGCAGAATATTTAAAACGGCTCCGATCAGTACTGTCAACATTCCTTTCCTTGCAAATCCCTGTGCATTGATGAAGTTATTCATTCCCAGGCTGAACATTACGAATGTACTTCCAAGAAGATAAATCGAAAGGTACTGATCGGCATAGGGAAAAGTCTGATCACTGGCGCCAAAAAGATAAAGCAGAGGTTCTTTGATCAATAGTCCGATTACTGTAAGAAGTACACCGGATAAAAGCAGCATGGTAAAGGTAGTGCCCATAATATCTGAAGCACGCTCTTCCTCCTGTCGTCCTCTTGCAATGGAAAACAGTGGAGCACCTCCCATACCAAACAGATTGGAAAAGGCAGTAACCAGCATAAGGATCGGAAAGGTAAGTCCCAGACCTGTGAGAGCCAATGTGGCATTTTCCGGAAGATGTCCGATGTACATCCGGTCAATAATATTGTATAAAAGATTGATGAGCTGAGCAAGTGTCATAGGACCTGCCAGCCGAAGAATATTTTCTTTTACACTTCCCTGACTGAAATCGTTCGTTTCTCCTGAGGTTATCATGAATATTTCTCCTGTATATTAAAGAATAATGATTTATCCGCAAAAAACTGTGCGCAGAGTGTTGCATACAATGATGGGGGCTCAAAGGTGATTACGGCTTTTTCGCTGCAAGCAGCTTCCATAATCTTACATTATTTTAAATCAGCTAAATAAAAATTGCAACTTTGACACAACTTTTTGAAAAGTTTTTAAGATTTGGACGGTATACTTGAGAAAGAAAAGGAAAAGGATGACAGCAAACACAAAAAATAAGAAAAACTTAAAAAAATATGCAACAAATTCGTCGGTATCATCATCTATTATATAGAAAAAAACGAGAAGCACTGCAGGAAAGGAGAAATGTTATGAGTGGGAAGATTTATGTGCGGGTTCTGATTTTTTTCTGCGTGTTTCTTCTGGGACTTCTGGCAGCAGGCTGTGTGCGTGTGGTGGTCAGAGGTAAAGGAGAGGGTACCTTTATCAAAAGCATTCAGATTTGCTTTTTACTGCTGGTGTTTTTTGGAGTGTTGGGATTTATGAATACGCTTTTTATATACTAACATATCTGCAGGGGATTCGGGAATCATGCCGAATCCTTTTTTTCTCTGGCTTTTCTGTGCTGTTTGTAGTATTCTATTATAAAGTCAGTTGATTAAGAAAACAGGAGGTAAATGTGAAAAATAAGTTCTTTATAAGAAAATTGATCATCTTTCTGGTAGTGATGCTTTTGTTTGTATCATGCTGTTCGGGATGTAATACATGGGATGTGATAAAAGATATTTTATCGGTGAACAGTGCGGACACAGTCAGAAATGATGGACCAAAAGTATCGATTTCAGATCCTACGGTTGAACCAAAAGCAAGTGAAACGCCGCAGCCGACAAATACGCCAGAACCTACACCTATGGAAGAGGAAAAGGAATGGATATACTGTATATCTCCGGTCAATGTAAGAGCCGGTGCAGGGAATAAAGAACAAATACTGGGAACTCTCACTACCGGTCAGAAAGTTGAAAAATTGGGTCAGGAGAGAAGTTGGATAAAGATACAATACGAAGAACAGGAAGGTTGGGTATATGAAGAATATTTAACCGATCAGGAGCCTTTAGAATGAATAGAGAGAGGGGTATTAATGTATGAATACATATATTTTGGAAAATCAACAGATCAAAGCAGTTATAAGAGAAAAAAGTGCTGAACTGATTTCATTACAGAAAAAAGCTACAGGTGAAGAATATCTTTGGAATGCGGATTCTGCATACTGGGGATGGACATCACCGGTATTATTTCCGGTGGTGGGATCTCTGCGTGACGGTAAATACAGGTATCATGAAAAAACTTATGAGATGGTGCAGCATGGATTTGCGAGACACAGGACTTTTCACACAGATTCTGTTACAGATCAGGAAATATGGATGAGTATTGAGGACGATGAGGAATCCTATCTTATCTATCCGTTCCATTTTCGGCTGGAAATCGGATATCGACTGGAAGAAAACTCCATCGAAGTAATGTGGAAAGTACATAATAAAGATGAAAATCCTATGTATTTTTCTATTGGCGGTCATCCTGCAATTCTGTGCCCTCTTGCGAAGGAAGGACATAGAACAAACTGTTATCTTGGATTTGAAGGAGATAAAGATATGCTGGAATATCTGATGGTAGATCAGAAAACCCAGAGAATCGGAGAGAATCTTCATAGTTTTCAGTTGGAAAAAGGCATGCGTCGAATCACAGAAGGTATGTTTGATTATGACGCATTGATTTTCGAAAATTATCAGATTCAGACCGCTTTTCTCGCCGGAGCTGATGGAAAACCATACATAAAAATGCATACAAAGGCTCCTCTGATTGCATTTTGGTCACCCAGGGAAGATGCACCGTTTATCTGCTTTGAACCATGGTATGGGAGAGCAGACGGTGTGAATTTCAACGGAACCCTGGAAGAGAGAGCGTGGGGACAGAACGTGGAAGGCCTTGGTACTTTTGAAGCGTCTTATTCTATGGAAATTATGTAAGAAATCAGAAAATATGAGGCGTAAGAATTATGAGCAAAAAACAAATGACAAAAAAGCAACGCAGACGGATCAGACAGCGAAACAGAAGAATTATACTTTTTATAACAGGACTGTTGGTGGTTGGAGTAATCTGGCTGGGCATTCTGCTGCTGTTTGGCAATAAAGAAAAAGCTGATTCTGATGCTGAATCATCTGTTGCAGAAGACAGTCAAAGTGAAGAACTGCTGAAAGCAGAGGAAGAGTTGACGCCTACAGCTGTGCCGACACCAACACCGGAACCACTTCCCAGTGTTGACTTAAGTGCCATCGACAGTAAATCTGCCATATTGGTTCGTTTGTCTGACATGGGAGTTGTTGCTGAGAAAGAAGCCGATACGAGAATATACCCTGCGTCTATGACAAAAATCATGACAGCAGTGATTGGCATTGAAAACCTTACCAATCTGGATGATACAATTACAATTGATCAGGCTACGTATGACCGACTTTATGTGGAAGGAGCATCTCTGGCCGGATTTGCACCGGGAGATCAGGTGAAAGCATTGGATATTCTGTATGGTGTAATGCTTCCGTCCGGCGCAGAATGCTGCGTGGGGCTTGCACAGCATCTTTTTGGGTCGGAAGAGGCATTTGTTCAGAAAATGAATGAAAAAGCCCAGGAACTGGGAATGAATGATACTCATTTTGTTACAGCTACAGGACTCCATGATTCGGAGCATTATACAACGGTACGGGATTTGACAAAGCTTCTTAGTTATGCATTGCAGAACGAAACCTTCAGGACGATTTATTGTACTCATGAATACACAACCAGCCCAACGGCAGGTAATCCCAATGGATTGCATTTTTTTAGTACCATGTTTAAAAAGATGGAGAGCAATGCGGTAAATGGAGGGGAAATAGAAGGAGGAAAGACCGGATACACCAGTGAAGCAGGCCAATGTCTTGCAAGCCTTGCGGTGGTAAATGGTACAGAATATATTCTGATAACTGCGGGAGCACAGGGTAGTCCGTCCACAGATCCGTATCATATCTGGGATGCTCAGGAAGTGTATAATCAGATTGGAGTTCAAAATACAACAGAAGGATAAAAATAAGCGGCCCTCTCTTTTGAGACAGCCGCTTATTTTTAAATCAACGTTAAGGGATGCAAAATTATGCTCTTTCAACTTTACCGGATCTCAGGCAAGAAGTACAAACGTACATTTTCTTTGCTCCGCCGTTAACTTTCACCTTTACGGATTTAACATTTGATTTCCACATTCTATTGGATCTTCTATGAGAATGGCTCACATTGTTTCCGAAATGAGCAGCTTTTTCACAAATCGCGCACTTTGCCATGACAGCACCTCCTTAACAAAAAAATTTCGATTCGCAACACTAGCTATTTTAACAGATGGAGAATCTTTTTGCAAGTAAAATTATAAATTTTTCAAATTATTATTTCTTTTTCTCCAAAAACAGGTTATAATACATACAGTATATTGCGAGTTAGCGATCATGTTCGGTGGAGTGTTGCGGTATGAGCAGTATATATGCAGGGGAATAACAGGATTGGAGGTAGACCTATGAAAGGGCGTATGAATACAGGATTGGGAGAAGTTACGATCAATACGGATGTAATCGCCACTTATGCAGGCAGTGTTGCTGTTGAATGTTTCGGTATTGTGGGCATGGCTGCTGTTAATATGAAGGATGGGCTTGTAAAGCTTTTAAGAAAGGACAGTCTGAAACATGGAATTAACGTTTCACTGAATGACAACAAAATTTCTCTTGATTTTCATGTCATTGTAGCATATGGTGTCAGCATTCGTGCAGTTTCTGACAATCTGATTGACAATGTCAAATATAAAGTCGAGGCTTTCACCGGTATTGAAGTAGAGAGTATTAATATTATGGTGGAAGGTGTCCGCGTGATAGATTAATGAAGGAGGAGCTTTAGATAGCTATGAATACAGTAGATGCCAAACTGCTTGCCAGGATGTTTCTGGCAGGAGCTAAGAATCTGGAAGTAAAGAAAGAGTGGATCAACGAGCTGAATGTGTTCCCGGTTCCGGATGGAGATACAGGAACGAATATGACGCTTACGATTATGTCAGCAGTGAAAGAAGTCAATGCGCTTTCTGATATTACGCTGGAATCGCTGGCGAAAGCCATTTCCTCAGGATCTCTTCGAGGAGCGAGAGGTAACTCCGGTGTTATTCTGTCTCAGCTTTTGAGAGGATTTACAAAAGCAATCAAGGAATATGATGTTTTGGATGCCGTTGCTTTGGCACGTGCTTTTGATAAAGGTGTAGAGACTGCATATAAAGCGGTCATGAAACCAAAAGAAGGAACGATTCTGACTGTCGCAAGAGGTGTGGCGGATAAAGCGCTGGAACTTGCAGATGATGCAGAAGACCTCCAGATATTTTTGGAAGATATACTGGCGGAAGGAAAGGATGTTCTTGCCAGAACACCGGATATGCTGCCTGTATTGAAAGAAGCTGGTGTTGTGGATTCCGGCGGTCAGGGTCTTATGGTAGTCCTGGAAGGCGCGTATGATGCTTTTATGGGAAAGGAGATCAATCTGGAATTTGAAGCCGGGGAATCAGCAAAGGTTGTTAAGATTTCACCTCAGGCAGAAGCGGATATTAAGTTCGGATACTGTACAGAATTTATTATTGTGTTGAATCAAGAATTTTCAGAGAATGATGAGAAGAGCTTTAAAGAATATCTGAGTTCTCTCGGAGATTCGATTGTATGTGTTGCGGATGATGAGGTTGTCAAGATTCATGTACATACCAATGATCCGGGTCTTGCGATTCAGAGGGCTCTGACTTATGGTTCCCTGTCCAGAATCAAGATTGACAATATGAGAGAAGAGCATCAGGAAAAATTAATTAAGGATGCAGAGAAAGTGGCAGCACAGCAGGCTGAAGAAGATGCCAAAAAGGCAAATGCACCGAAGAAAGAAGTAGGTTTTATCTCTGTATCCATTGGAGATGGTTTTGGTGAGATATTCCGTGATCTTGGAGTTGATTATCTGATTGAGGGCGGACAGACCATGAATCCGAGCACGGAGGATATGCTCAATGCCATTGATAAGGTAAATGCTGAAAACATCTTTATTTTCCCGAATAATAAAAATATTATTCTGGCAGCAAACCAGGCAAAAGCACTGACAGAAGATAAAAATATTATCGTGATTCCAACAAAGACGGTTCCGCAGGGCATCACAGCTGTGATTAATTTTGTTCCGGAAAAGAGTGTGGAAGAAAATGAAGCAACTATGGTGGAAGAAATCAAGAGAGTAAAAACAGCCCAGGTTACCTATGCGGTAAGAGATACCCATATCGATGAAAAAGAGATTCATCAGGGCGATATTATGGGTATCGGTGATCATGGAATGCTGGCAGTAGGACAGGAAGTGGCTGTTGTTGCAAAAGATGCGGCTATGGCTATGGTTGATGATGAGACAGAATTGATCAGTATCTATTACGGAGAAGATTTTTCAGAGGAAGAGGCAGAAGCTCTTGGTGCTGAACTGGAAGAAATATATGACTTTTGTGATGTGGAAGTAAACTTTGGAGGTCAGCCGATTTACTATTGTATTATCTCAGTGGAATAATATTTCAGTCAGAAAAGCCTTCCGTTTCTAAAGCGGTGAGGATAGGAAAGGATAGGTTAGCTGTATAGCTGACAAGAAGAATGAGGAGGGTGCTGTTAAGCTGTGGTTTGCTCGGCTTTTTGGCATCCTTTTTGTCATATTTGGACACATGGTTCCGGACGAAAATTTTGCAGCGTGAGGAGAGAAACATGAATGAATCAGAATCCATACGGAAACTGAAAGGGGTAGGAGAGAAAACAGAGGCACTTTTTCATAAAGTTGGTATTTTTACGGTAGGTGATTTGCTTCTCTATTATCCCAGAGATTATGATATTTTCAGAGAACCACAGGCGGTGGGAGAAATAAAAGACCAGGAAAAAGCAGCTGTGGTGGGAACGATAACAGGCAGTGTCGAGGTAAAAAAGGTGAGAAATCTTACGATTGTCTCTACGACAATCTCGGATCTGACCGGCAAATGTAAACTGACCTGGTTTAATATGCCATTTCTTCGAAGCACATTAAAGCGTGGGATGACGATGGTTTTTCGGGGGAAAATGACGATTAAGAATCATCAGGGAGTCATGGAGCATCCGGAAATCTATACGCCTGCTGTATATGAACAAAAGCTGCATAGTATGCAGCCGATCTATAGCCTGACGGCTGGTCTGACAAATCAGATGGTTACAAAAATGGTGCGGGAAGTACTGGAAAATCTGGATCTGTCCCGGGATTATCTTCCGGAAGATCTGAGAGTGCGGGAAGGTCTGGCAGAATATAATTTTGCGATTCGACAGATTCATTTTCCGGAAGATCAGGAAAAGTTTATAACTGCGAGAAAACGTCTCGCTTTTGATGAATTTCTTTTCTTTATTCTTGCACTGCAGAAAATGAAAGAAAAAAATATTTCAGAAACAAATCATTATCGCATGAAAGAAGTCTGGAAAACAGAAGAAGTGATAGAAACACTTCCTTATCAGCTTACCAATGCTCAAAAGAATGTCTGGTATGAAATTGAGAAGGACTTGCGCGGGGAGGCACTGATGGCACGGCTGGTCCAGGGGGATGTAGGAAGCGGCAAAACAATCATAGCGTTTCTGGCAATGATTATGGCTGCGGAAAACGGTTATCAGAGTGCAATCATGGTACCTACCGAGGTTCTTGCGAGACAGCATTATGAATCGCTTACGGAGCTTCTGGAAACCCATGGATTACTGGGAAATTATCAGCCGGTACTTCTGACAGGATCTAATACGGCAAAAGAAAAAAGAATTATATATGAAAAAATTGCTTCCGGTGAGACGCTTATGATCGTCGGTACCCATGCATTGATCCAGGAAAAAGTTACTTATAAAAACCTTGCACTTGTGATCACTGATGAGCAGCATCGGTTTGGTGTCCGGCAAAGAGAGACATTTTCTACCAAAGGCGAGAAGCCAAATGTTCTGGTTATGAGTGCAACACCGATACCCAGAACGCTGGGGATTATTTTGTATGGGGATCTGGATATCTCGGTGATCGATGAGCTTCCGGCACAGAGACTTCCGATTAAGAATTGTGTGGTTGATACCACGTATCGTCCTAAAGCGTACCGGTTTATTAAAAATCAGGTAAGAGAAGGACATCAGGTATATGTGATCTGTCCGATGGTAGAAGAGAGTGAGGGGCTGGATGCAGAAAATGTGATGGATTATGCCGAAAAGCTGAGAAAAATTCTCCCGAATGAGATCAGCGTGGGAATTCTTCATGGACAGATGAAACCAAAAGAGAAAAACAGCATTATGGAAGCATTTTCTGCAAATCAGATTCAGGTATTGGTTTCTACTACTGTGGTGGAAGTGGGAGTCAATGTACCGAATGCTACAGTAATGATGGTAGAAAATGCGGAAAGGTTTGGTCTGGCCCAATTACATCAGCTCAGAGGAAGAGTAGGACGTGGAAGCAGTCAGTCCTATTGCATTTTTATTCATGGACAGGATAAGGCGGAAAATTCCCGCAGGCTTCAGATACTGAAAGAATCCAATGATGGATTTTATATTGCGGGAGAAGATTTAAAACTTCGGGGACCGGGCGATCTTTTCGGAGTTAAGCAAAGCGGAATTCTGGAATTTTCCATAGCGGATATTTTCCGGGATGCGGATGTAATGAAAAAAGCCAGTGAGGCAGCAGGAGAAATTCTGGAACTGGATTTTGAACTGGAACTGCCTCAGAATCAGGAATTGAAAAAAAGACTGGAACAGTACACCGGCAGACAGCTGGATGACATAGGTTTATAGAACAGAATAGAGAAAGGACCGGATATGAGCGCAATAGTTACAATGCAGGATGTTACCAAAATTTATCATATGGGGGAAGTGGAGATTCATGCTGCAGATGGAATCACTTTCAGTATAGAGAAAGGCGAATTTGCTGTCGTGGTGGGTCCCAGTGGGGCAGGCAAAACTACAGTTCTGAATATTCTGGGGGGAATGGATACCTGTGATGGCGGAAAAGTGGTTGTTGATGGTGAAGATATCAGCGGATATAGAAATAGAAAACTGACGACTTACCGAAGAAATGATATTGGTTTTGTATTCCAGTTCTATAATCTGGTACAGAACCTGACAGCACTTGAAAATGTAGAACTGGCAGCACAAATCTGCAAGAATCCTCTGGATGCGGCTAAAGTCCTGGAGGAAGTAGGTCTGAAAGACAGAATGCAGAATTTCCCGGCTCAGCTTTCCGGCGGTGAGCAACAGAGGGTGGCAATCGCGAGAGCATTGGCAAAAAATCCTAAACTTCTGTTATGCGATGAACCTACCGGTGCGCTTGATTATCGTACCGGTAAGGCTATATTAAAATTATTGCAGGATACCTGCCGGGAACGGGAAATGACGGTTGTTGTCATTACACATAATACGGCAATCACCCCTATGGCTGATCGCGTGATTCAAATTAACAGTGGACGGGTGAAATCAATGACGGTAAATGACAATCCAGTATCCGTAGAGACGATTGAATGGTGATGATATGAACAGAACACATATGCTTGTTAAAGAATTTTTAAGGGAAATCAAAAAAAGCCGCAATCGTTTCTTGTCCATATTGATTATAGTGACACTGGGAGTTGCTTTTTTTTCCGGAGTACGAGCAGCCAGTCCGGATATGAGGCTTTCAGCAGATACCTATTTTGATGAAGCAAAACTCATGGATATCCGTGTGCTCAGTACTTTGGGACTTACGGATGAAGACGTGAAAGCATTAAAAGAAATCGAAGGTGTTAAGGTGGCAGAAGCCTCTTACAGCGGAGATGTTTTGTGTAGACTGGAAGGTTCACAGCCGGTTCTTCATCTGATGTCTCTGACTAAAGAACTGAATCAGGTGACGGTAAATGAGGGAAGACTTCCTGAAAAGACGGATGAGATATTTATGGATCAGAAGTTCCTGGATACCAATCATCTTTCTGTAGGGGATACGATTACAGTATTTTCGGGAGACGAGGATCAGGACATTGAGGATATTGTTTTTGAGACAGAATTTACGATTGTCGGCAGCGGTACCAGTCCGTTTTATATGAGTATTGACCGTGGAACCAGTACGATTGGTAATGGGTCCGTCAGTGGATTTGGTGTTTTGCTTCCGGAGAGTTTTTCTATGAGTATTTATACGGAAATCTATATGACGGTTGCCGGAGCAGAAGAAGAACTTTGTTATGAGGATACCTATGAAGACAGGATCGATACAGTAAAAGATCGCATTGAGGAAATAGAGGATAAGCAGTGTGAGATCCGCTACGCTTCTGTAAGGGCTGATGGACAGGAGGATATTGACGAGGCAAAGGCAGAGATCGCAGAGGCAAGAAAGAAACTTTTTGATGCTGAAAAGGAACTGACTGATGGAAGAAAGCAACTTCAGGAGGGGAAAGAAGAATTAGCTGAAAAAGAAGATGAACTGGAATCGGGGAAAGCCGAGATACAGACAGAACGAAAAAATCTGGAGGATGGAAAGACACAGATTGCTGCCGCCTGGCAGGAGTTACGCAGTCAGAAAGAGACATTAAATAAAAAAACAGAGGAACTGCAGGCTGTAAAATTACAATTGCAAGAAAAGGAAAAAGAACTTTCCGAGGGGGAAGCACAGCTTTCTGAAGGAATGAAACAGCTGGAGGAAGGAGAAATACAGCTAAATCAAGCAAAAGCACAGCTTGATGCGGCGGAAGCTGTTCTGTCTGAAAAGCAGGAAGAAGTGGAAGCAGCAAAAGAGATACTGCCTGTTTTACAAGCACAGCTTGAAATAATCAATCAGATGTCACCAAGTGTTGATGAATTGGAAGCTCAGCTGCCGGTATTGAAAAACACTCTGACCGAGTTGGAACAGCAGTTGGAACTTCTGGAAAAGGCAATTGAAGACTCGGGAGAAAATACAGATACAGAAGAAAGTGAAAATCCTGATGAAGGTGACTTACAGTCACAGTGGGAAGTACTACAGGCACAGATTCAGGAACTGAACACGCAGATCGCATCCATAGAAGCTCTTCTCGAACAAAAGAATCAACTGGAAACGGCAATTGCAGCAGCGGAGGAAGGAATCCGGGAGTTTGAAAATGGAATTCTTCAGGTGCAGCAAGGCAGAGAAGAGATTTCGCAAAAAGAACAGGAATTGAATGCAGCCAAGCGGGAATTAGAACAATCAAAAGCGCAGATTGCTGCCGGTAAAAGTCAGATAGAACAGGCAAAAGCTCAAGTCGCTTCCGGACAGTCTCAGCTAAATGATGGAAGGCAGCAGCTTTTGCAGGCGGAGAAATCGCTAAACTCAAAGGAAAATCAGATTGCAGAAGGTGAAAAAAAGCTGGAAGAGGCTGCGGATACGATCCGTGAGGGTGAGATAGCCCTGGAAGAAGCGAAGGCAACGCTCAGTGAAAAAGAAACAGAGCTTCAGGATGCGGAAAAAGAATTTGAGGAAGAATCTAAAAAAGCTGAAGAAGAAATCAAGGATGGTGAAGAGAAGATCGCAGATGCACAGAAAGAGCTGGAAGAGCTGGAAGTGCCAACATGGTATATTCTGGGAAGAAATTCTCTCCAGACTTATGTGGAATATGAACAGGATTCCGAAAGGATTGAAGCAATCGGCAATGTATTTCCGGCGATATTCTTCCTGGTGGCAGCTTTAATTTGTCTTACTACCATGACCCGAATGGTGGAAGAAAACAGAACACAGATTGGTATGCTGAAAGCTCTGGGATACGGGAAAGGAGCAATCGCAGGAAAATATCTGGCCTATGCGCTTCTGGCAAGTTCGATAGGAAGTATCATCGGTATCTTTGCAGGACAAAAGACGCTTCCGGTAATTATTATTCAGGCTTATAAAATTCTGTATAATAATTTGCCAGTGGTTCAGGCGCCTGTTTACATAGGTTATTCTTTGTCATCTTCACTATTGGCAATCGGAATAACTGTTTTTGCTGCAGGGCTATCCTGTTTTCATGAGCTTCGGGAAGTACCTGCCAGTCTTATGAGGCCGGAGGCGCCGAAAACTGGAAAAAGAATTATCCTTGAGCATTTTTCGCTTTTATGGAATCATATGAGCTTTTCAAAAAAGGCGGCTGCCCGAAATCTGTTTCGCTATAAAAAACGATTCTTTATGACGGTTTTCGGTATCGGCGGTTGTAT
The DNA here is from genome assembly GCA_004562915.1 of bacterium. Lineage (GTDB taxonomy): Bacteria > Bacillota > Clostridia > Lachnospirales > Lachnospiraceae > Oliverpabstia. The sequence goes on along the minus strand of SFQZ01000019.1, from coordinate 6,487 downwards.
GGGGCTTTTGATGGTTGGGTTTGGACTGAAAAATTCAATTATGGCAATTGCTCAGAAACAATTTGGTGAGGTAAGGATTTATTCTTCTACTCTTACGCTGGATGGTGAAATTACAGAAGATGAAAGAGAAAATCTTCTGCAGACGATTTCGGAAGACAAAGATGTAGAGGAATATATGGAAGCTATGGAATCGTCAGTGGATGTAGAATTTGACGACCTGTCAAAAAGTTCTTATATGGTGGTAGTTCCGGATAAAGAACAATTTAAAGAATTTGTCCGACTGAAAGATCGCGTGACGCAGGAAGAATATGAACTGGATGACAGCGGAGTTGTAATCACAGAAAAATTATCAAAACTTCTTGATATACAGGCGGGGGATACTATTTACCTGAAGGATGGTGAAACAAAAAAAGTAGCGGTACAGGTTACGCATATTGCGGAGAATTATTATTTCCATTACGTATATATGACATCAGAGGTTTATACAGAACTTTATGGAGAAGAACCGGAGTATTCGGAAATATTTACGGTAAACCGATCGAAGGATGAAGAGTTCGAAGAGAAATTCAGCAAACGCTATATCGGACAAGAGGGTGTTTTGAACGTTACGATGCTGAGTACGATGGAAGAAAAAATTGCCAATATGATACAAAGTATGGATACCATAATTTATGTCATCGTAATTGCAGCAGGATTGCTGGCATTTGTTGTTTTATATAATCTGAATAATATCAGTATCAGTGAGCGAAGAAGAGAACTTGCGACTTTGAAGGTATTGGGATTTTATGAGTCGGAAGTATCTATGTATGTATTCCGGGAAAATATTATTCTGACGGTAATTGGAATCATAGTAGGAATTGGTTTTGGTATTGTTTTGCACAGATTTGTCATATTGACTGCGGAGATCGATCTGATGATGTTTGGTCGGGACATAAAATTTATGAGTTATTTTTACAGTATTTGCCTGACAATCCTCTTCTCTTTGTTGGTAAATTTGTTCATGCATTTCAAATTAAAGAAGCTGGATATGGTAGAATCCATGAAAAGTGTGGAATAACTTGAAAAAAATCAAAAAATAAGGTAAACTACACAGGTACTACAAATTTGACTGTGAATTGCAGCTGATTTTTTGAATTGCTGCATGAATTGAGGAGGAATTAATTATGGCAGCCAAAAGGACCGTTACAAAGACAACTAAGAAGACAACAGTTGATACAAAGGCAGAAGTGAAGACTGAGGCAGTAAAACCGGCAGCAGAAAAAGCTGAGGAAAAAGTACCGGCTAAAAAACCGGCAGCAAAGAAAACACCGGCAAAAACTCAGGAAATTTATTTCCAGTCTGCAGGAAAAGAAATCCTTGATAAAGATCTGACAGAAAAAGTAAAAGAAATCTGGACAAAAGAGTTGGGCAATAAAGTAAAAGATATGACAGATGTTAAGATTTATGTAAAACCTGAAGAAAATGCTGCATATTATGTGATCAACGATGATGTGACCGGAAGTTTTGAACTGTAAATCATCTACATATGGGAGGGAGCGGAGGCTTCCTCCTTTTGCATATGTAGATGATACAGATATTAAATTATCACTATTATAGAATTTCTAAAATAAAAACAGCGTATACTATAGCTGTTCTTAAGCTGTCATATACGCTGTTTCTTTGTTGTTTTATTCAGCTATTTTTTGTGCCGGATAAAAAATTGATGAAAATGTGATTGTTTACATCTGGCTCATGCCGCCCTGGCTGCCCTGTCCGGAAGACATCTGTCTTTCCTGTGCTTCGATCATTTTCTTCACCATATAACCGCCGACTGATCCGTTCTGTTTGGAAGTCAGGTTACCGTTGTAACCGTCTGTAAGCGGTACTCCCAGTTCATTGGCAATCTCGAATTTAAAGCGATTTAATGCGCTCTTTGCTTCGGGTACTGCTGATGTGTTAGTAGAACTCTTAGACATAATTGATTTCCTCCTTGCGTCGTTTGGTTTTGTAACTTTTTGTTACAGTGATAGTATGTGATAATATTTTTTAAATAATCTAGAAGATTCTGTATCTATTGGAAATATTTTGGTATAAACTAACAAAAAAGATTGCAGAAGATTTGTAAATTTGCTATAATAAAACAAAATGTCAGGAGAAGGCGGTTTTAGCATGAACATTGGGATTATTGCGCATAACAGTAAAAAAAGTCTGATTGAAGACTTTTGTATTGCGTATAAGGGGATTTTAGCAAAACATGAGATTTATGCAACAGGTACTACCGGCCGCAGGATTGAGGAAGCAACCAATCTGCACGTACACAAATTCTTAGCAGGATCTGTCGGGGGGGATAAGCAGTTTATGGCTATGATAGAGAGAAATGCCATGGATATGGTGATTTTATTTCATAATCCTAACATGGTGAATTCCAAAGAGCCAAATGTATATCAGATTGCCGGATGCTGCGATCAGTATAATATTCCGGTGGCTACCAATATTGCCACAGCCGAGTCTTTGATCCTTGGACTGGATCGCGGAGACCTGGAATGGAGAGAACAGTTCAGATAATATAGTAACTATGAGAGTAATAGCAGGAAAAGCGAGAAGTTTACGTTTAAAAACAATTGAAGGTATGGATACCCGGCCGACTACAGACAGGATTAAAGAAACCTTGTTTAATATGCTGCAGCCATATATGGCGGACTGCAGATTTCTTGATTTGTTTGCAGGCAGCGGGGCAATTGGCATCGAGGCTTTGAGCCGGGGTGCTGATTGTTGTGTCTTTGTTGAGCAACAAAGAAAAGCTGCCGAGTGTATTCGGGATAATCTGAAGTTTACCCGATTAGACGGACAGGCACGGGTTATGGTCATGGATGCGGTTTCAGCCATCAGAAAACTGGATGGGGGAGAACCTTTCCAGTGTATTTTTATGGACCCGCCATACAGAAAAAATCTTGAATTGGATGTGCTCGAAGCACTTCAGGGAACTTCGTTGATTGACGAAGATACTTTGATTATCGTGGAGGCATCATTGAATACCACGTGGGAGCAGGTGGAAACGATGGGATATCAGATTGTAAAAGAAAAACGTTACAAGACAAATCAGCATCTGTTTCTGAAAAAGGGAGGAGAATTATGACAACAGCAGTTTATCCGGGATCTTTTGACCCTGTCACCAACGGTCATCTGGATGTCATTACCAGAGGAGCAAATCTGTTTGACAGAGTAATCGTCGGCGTTTTGCACAATTCTGCAAAAAGTCCGTTGTTTTCTGTTGAAGAACGTGTTAAGATATTAGAGGAAGCGACCGCAGATTTGAAAAATGTGGAAATAGTTTCTTTTAGCGGGTTATCTGTAGAATTTGCCAGAAAATGTAATGCAAAGGTTATTATTCGAGGACTTCGGGCAATTACCGATTTTGAATATGAACTTCAGATGGCTCAGACCAACAGGGTGCTTGCACCGGATATTGATACTATGTTTTTGACCACCAGCCTGGAGTATGCGTATCTGAGTTCTACCACTGTAAAAGAAGTTGCGGCATTCGGCGGTGACATATCCAAGTTTGTACCTGAGTTTGTAAGAAGAAAAGTATATAAAAAGCTGGCTTGCCAGTAATGCAAGAGAATGATAAGGAGAGTGTAATCATGAGCAGCAGAATTGAGCAGATTATTGAAGAAATTGAAGAGTTTGTAGAAAGCTGTAAGTATCAGCCATTATCTACAACTAAAATCGTTGTAAATAAAGAAGAACTGGAAGAACTTCTGAGAGAACTTCGTCTGAAAACACCGGATGAGATCAAAAGATATCAGAAGATTATCAGCAATAAAGATGCGATTCTTGCAGACGCACAGGCAAAAGCAGACAGTCTGATTGCTGAAGCACAGGCGAAGACAAAAGAAATGGTAAGCCAGCATGAAGTTATGCAGCAGGCTTATGCACAGGCAAATGAAACGATTTCCAATGCCAACAAACAGGCGCAGCAGATACTTGATGAGGCAACTATCGATGCAAACAATATTCGTATGGGAGCTATTGCATATACGGATGATATGCTTGCAAACATGGAACAGATTCTGTCAAGTGCAATCAATGAATCCGGTGAACATTACAGAAATTATATCACTTCTATTCAGAGTTGTTATGATATTGTGGCTAAGAACAGAAGTGAGCTTAACCCACAGAATTCAGCACCACAGACTGTAGAGTCAGAAAGCTTCAGTGTAGATTCTTCTTTAGATGATTTTGAGGATGAAGAATAATAAAACCAGAAAAAAAGTACAGACAGCATGGACTGTCTTTCCGATGATATAGACAGAGATTGATAAGGGAGTGCCGGTAAGCATTCCCTTTGTCTGCGCTATGGTCGATATTCCTCCGAAAGATGTAAACGTAAGTATCAGCATATATTTTAATGGAAATGTCAGAGACGAATCAGCGATCTGATGAATCCCGGTGGTGATTTCCACGATAGCAGGCAGAATCATGGCAAGAGCAGAATGTTCTCCTGTGATTTGTAGAATCATAGCAGCTCCTATAGAAAAAAGTATAATATAACCGCCCAAACGAGTAATAGTTTCGAAACCGTTCATAATAGACACATCGATTAATCTTCCCAGAGATGATTTTAATGTAACTTCCGGAGTTTCCCTGCATGTTGTATGGACAGAAAATCGTCTGTACCGGATACGAAAAATAAAAGAGGTAATCGCAGTTGAAGAGTATAATATGACAAATGTTGTCATGCTGGTATTTTGTATTTTCAGATTGTTTAGTAAAATATAGGAGGATATAAAGATTGGGCTGGCATTGTTGGAAAATGTCAATAGATATCGGGCTTCGGTAATATCTATTTTGTTTTCCCGAAGCAGATCGCCGGTAAGTTTTGCACCCATTGGATATCCACAAAATAAACCAAGTATAAATGCATAAGAACCATATACAGAAAGACCAAAGCATTTTTGAAAAAATGGTGCAAAGAAACGGAGAAGTTCCGGTATTTTTTCGGTATGTATCAAAAAATCGGAAAGAATCAAAAATGGAAGCAGGGAAGGAAGTACAGTATAAAACCACAGTTCAAGTCCTTCTGCAGAAGCCATAAAAGCCTGTTTGGGAAAACTGAGAAGAAAAATGAGGGTTGACAAAACAGCAGCAAAAAAAATCAGGCGTTTCATGGAAAGTTCCTCCGGATCGCTATCAATGATACTTATATATAATATATATGCCTTGATTTTTTATTCTAGTTATGTCAAAATAAGAAACATGATTGGAGGTAGACAAATATGGCAGTATTAACAGGAGTTAAACCTGAAAATGTTTTTAATTATTTTGAGAAACTGTGCAGCATTCCTCATGGTTCCGGGAATACCAGACAGATCAGTGACTATCTTGTAAATTTTGCAAAAGAGCGTAATCTTAAGTATTATCAGGATGAATCAAATAATGTTGTAATCTATAAAGATGCGTCAGCGGGATATGAAGAGGCACCGGTAACGATTCTTCAGGGACATTGTGATATGGTAGCTGAAAAGACACCGGAATCAGACCACGATTTTGAAAAAGATGGATTGAAACTGATGGTAGAAGGTGATTATCTTACCGCAGACGGTACTACTCTCGGTGGAGATGACGGAATCGCAGTTGCTTATATGATGGCAGTACTTGATGATGATTCACTCAAGCATCCCTCACTGGAATGCGTTATTACCACTGATGAAGAAATCGGTCTTTTAGGTGCAAAAGCATTGGATACATCGGTACTGAAAGGCAGTTATCTGATCAATATGGATTCCGAGGAAGAGGGATATCTGTGGATCAGCTGTGCAGATCCGGAATCAGTCGTATTCCCGTAGACTATCAGGATACAGAAGGGGAAGTTGTTGAGGTTGTGATCGATGGTCTGACAGGCGGACATTCCGGAGCCGAGATTGATAAAAATCGTGCAAATGCGAATAAATTGATGGGACGTTTCCTGTATGAACTTGGACAGAAAGCAGCTTTTTCAATAGCTGAACTGGAAGGCGGTACAAAAGACAATGCGATCACAAGAAAAAGCCGTACTCTTCTTGTAATAGATCCGGAAGATATAGGTATTCTGGAAGACTATGTAAAAGCATATCAGGCTGATCTCAGAAAAGAGTACAGCGGAACAGATACAGGAATTAAAGTGACTTTTTTATCTCGGGGAAAAAATACGATCCCGGCACTTACCATGATCAGTAAAGAAAAGGTTGTCTTTTTCCTGATGAATGTACCGTATGGAATCGAAAAAATGAGTGGTGAGATCGAAGGTTTGGTTGAAACATCCAACAACATCGGTATCCTGAAACTGAATGAGAGAGAAATGGCAGCGTCCTGTGGTGTCAGAAGTTCCGTGGGAAGTGCAAAATTATATGTATCCGAAAAGATTCAGTATCTTACAGAATTTCTGGGCGGAGAATATACGGTAGAAGGTGATTATCCGGCATGGGAATATAAGAAAGATTCTAAACTGAGAGAAATCATGGTAGAC
>SFQZ01000107.1 GCA_004562915.1 bacterium | reverse complement strand
ATGTGTTTCCTAATAAAGGACTTCGTGGAGGAGCAAATGAGTTGACAGAGATGCTTTTGTATATTTGTCCGGATGACTATGAACTTGAGGGGAAAGACAAACCAGCATATCTTGATCCGATTACGGGTAAACTATACCTTAATTATAATGGGGATGATTCTCTGTTAAAGGTTTTGTATCCGGATTATGATGAAAAAAATGACCGCTTTATGTTTGAAAAGTGTCCAAAATGTAAAAAAAACATGCCGTTAAAGAAGCCAACAGATTTGGCAACAAAGGGGAATATTCCGTTTTACAACCTTACAAAAGCACAGTTTGAACTCCAACCAGCAAGAGATGAGCAACTGATAAATGAAGGTAAAAAAGTACTTCTATTTTCTGATTCGCGACAGAATGCAGCTAAACTTGCCCTTGATCTGTCAAAATCGTCTGATGCAGATGGTTTCCGTCAGGCAATCATGCTTGCATCTAAAAAACTGGCAACAGATGGAAAAGAGCATTCCCTAAAAGAACTTTACAATGCATTCTTAGCTGTATGTGTTGAACAGAAATTGGACTTTTTTACTGGTGAAAGCGCTGGGATTTTCTACGTTCATCGTGAGAAAATAGAAAAGCGACTAAGAAAAGGAAGAGACATAACGAGGGAGAATTTTGAACCGCTGCCATACGATTATTATGAACAGCTTTTGACGTTCTTTACGGAAAGTCCTCGCTCCTTCAAGGATATCGGCCTCGGTTTCCTTGGTCCTATGGATGGTGTGCTTGAAGAATGCATCTATGAACTCGAAGAAGATTATGATATTGAAATTAACAAAGAACTTTTATACTCTATTTTGGTTCTTCTTTTTTGGGATGTTATGGATGATAATGCTGGTCTAGGAAATGTTATTGATGATGAAATTAGAAAAAACCTCCCTGGTCGTAGCAAGATACTTAAATTTGGGCTTGGAGCCGATTTTATGACATCGATTGATAAAGAGTTTATCAACATAGTCAAAAAAACGACAGGTTTCAGTGATAAAAAAATGGAAGACCTTTTGAAATGTATCAAAAGCAACTTCTTTGGGCCGGGAGCCAATCAGCGCTATTATCTAAAACTCGACGCAGTTAAGATCGTCATTACTGACAAAGAATTCAATTGGTACAGATGCGAAAGATGTGGTAAGATCTCACCATATAAGATTGGTGATACCTGTGGTTCCTGTTTTAAATCTAAAAATCTTCATACGATCACGAATGATGATCTTTCAAGATTTGATTTCTGGAGAAAGCCTGTTATTGATGCAATCGAAGGAGAGGAGCGGATTCACACAATCGATACTGAAGAGCATACAGCACAGTTGTCACATAAGGAAACAACCAGTGATATATTGAGTAGAACAGAAGATTATGAGATTCGTTTTCAGGACATTGATGCTGGAGAATCGGGTGAAAATTCTATAGATGTTTTAAGTTGTACTACAACAATGGAAGTTGGTATTGATATTGGTTCGCTGACTGCTGTAGGATTAAGAAATATTCCTCCGATGAGAGAGAATTATCAGCAGAGAGCAGGTCGTGCCGGACGAAAGAATTCTGGCATTTCCACTATCGTAACATATGCTTTTGGCGGCGTTCATGACAGTCACTATTTCAGACACCCTGACGAGATGATCTCTGGTGCGCCAAGAAAACCATGGATTGACAGATCAAATCCGAAAATCGAGCAGCGTCATTTTAATATGAAAGCGTTGAATAGTTTTATGTCAACGGAGAAGATGAAGAGCCTTTATGACAGCATTGAAGAAGTAGGGATTGTTTCTTTCTGTGAAAACTATGTCGACTTATTTATTGAGCACTGCGAAACCCTTGATTTCCCAGTGGATGGGACGATCGAAAAAATCTGCAAAATCCGTGACATGGTGCTCGCAGAAGGAAAAAGAAATGAATATTTTAACGGCGACAAAGAAACATCTGCATTTGATGTTTTTTATTCAGAAGGATTTATCCCGTCATATTCGTTCCCTAAGAATGTGGTAAGATTCTGTGTGGAAACGGATTCAGAACGCGGAAGAAGAGCTCCCAAGGACATCAAATATGCACCAGAAAGAGATATTGCTGTTGCAATAAGCGAATATGCTCCGGGCCGTTTTATCACGATTGATAAAAAGATATATAAAAGTGGAGGTTTGTATTCTAATCCAAGACCGAGAGATTACGAACAGAATCAGGCTGAATACTATTTTAACAGCAAGGATTATAAAAAAGACATTATTGTTTGTTCGGAATGCAATTGGTTTGGAGAGGCGCAGGAAACATATACAGAATGTCCATACTGTCATGCACCTGTCGAACATCGCACGATGATCAAACCATGGGGCTTTGCTCCTGTGAAGGGTGATCCTGTAAAGTATGAAGATGAAGAAGAAGAAAAAACATACGCTGAAGCGCCGTATTATTCTTATGTACCAAAAGAAACTGAAATGAAGACGTATAAAAAGAGTCGTATTCGTTTCGCAAAGTTGGAGGATCATCATGTTCTTACTGTAAATATGGGTAAGAAGAAAAATGGCTTCAACATTTGTAAAAAATGCGGTGGCGCAGAAGTTGCATCTCCAATTTCAACGGGGGAATACTATTTTTCTCAGCCTTATCATGATCGTTATATCTGCAGGCATGAGGGATCGGTGGCTACCAATATTTATTTGGGATACGAATTTCTTACAGACATGTTTATGCTTGATATCAAGTATGATTCTGAAAAATTGGTGTCGAGGTATGACAATGAAGAAAGGAGTATTTTAAGAGCTGCTGCTACGACGCTTCATGAAGCAATGAAAAAAGCGGTTTCTCTTTCCTTAGATATCGACTATAATGAAATCAACGGCGGATGGAGAACAAGATATGAAGATAATGGAGAAGCGCATATTGAAATGTTCTTTTACGACAATCTTACCAGTGGTGCCGGTTATTCTTCTCTGATGGGTGAAAAAGGAGTTCTTGATGATGTAATGACTCGGACAAGAGAGATCCTTTCAGAATGTACATGTTCAAGATCTTGCAAAAATTGCCTTGATAACTTTTATAATCAGCGAAATCATGATTTATTTGACAGGACACTTGCTCTTCAGCTGTTTGATTATGCATTGAAAGGAAAATATCCGGAAGATTATTCTGAAGAAGAACAGAAAGAATTGCTGGTTCCTCTGAAAAAACTGATCAAAGAATCAAAAGGGGAAAACCCTGAAGATATGATAGAATTTGAAGTGATTCCATCATTAAGAAAAAGAATCCGAGATGAAAAAAGAAAGCTGTATTTGAACCCATATAACCTTTCAGATTGGATTTATAATGCATTTTTGGAGTATAACGGCAAGGTTAATGAATAGAGACATACACAAAAGCAAAGGAGGTGATGTATATGTATTATTCGCCATTAAGATATCCAGGAGGGAAAGGAAAATTAGCTTCTTTTATGGAGTATATGATTGATCAGCTTGGGCATCAGGGCGGCACATATATTGAACCATTTGCCGGCGGAGCCGGAATTGCAATGGAATTGCTTTTAAGAAATGTTGTAAGCCGAATTGTGATAAACGATTATGACAAAGCGGTATGGTCTTTCTGGAAAGCTATTCTCACAGAGACTGATCGTTTTGTTGAAGAAATCAGAACGGTTCCTCTTACTGTGGATGAATGGCAGAAACAGCACAAAATTCTTGTTACCCAAAACGATAAATATAGCTTTGAATTAGGATTTGCTGCTTTTTATCTGAACCGCACCAACCGTTCCGGCATAATTAAGGGTGGAGTTATTGGGGGACAGGAACAGGCAAAAGATTGGAAAATGGACGTACGTTTCAAGCGAGAAGAACTGGTAACACGTATACAAAGAATTGCTGCTCGGAAAAAAGATATCAAATTGTACAATAAGGACGTAAATAGTTTTATCAGAAATTATGTTCCTCTGTATGAAGAGAATGCACTAATTTATTTTGATCCTCCATATTTTAGAAAAGGACAGCAGTTATACATGAATTTCTTTAATTATAAGGATCATGTTCGTATTGAACAAGAAATCCGCGAACGTGTAAACTGTGATTGGATAATCACTTATGATTATGAACCACAAATTGAAGAAATCTATCACAATTATAATCTTTGCCTTTATGATTTAAACTACAGTGTTTCAACTAAACGTAAAGCAAACGAACTGATGATTTTTAAGGATGGAATTCTCATTCCATCTGATGATGAATTGAATTCGAAGAAAATTAGGATTCATATTAGACCGCTTCGTTTAGTGGGATAAAGTCTCAGCAACTGAGTACACCATTATCCCAATATGTTTGTTTTTGTTCTTGTTGTATCTAATGGGAAGAAAGGCAGGACAGAGGCAAACTTGGGAGTGGAAAACAACAACTTAGCCCACTATTTGCAAGGTTGTATCAAAGCAAAAATATGAATGAGACCGACAGTTCGTGGCTGTCGGTCTATTATTTATCGTATGTTTTTTGATTCTTCTGGCATACTGCCTTAATAGACCTTTTCTTTCAGGCTTTTCAACAGATGAGCTGAACTTCGGCCAGCATGTGCCGAAACACGGATCATATCAATTGGACTGACGTGCGGTCTAACTGCGCTGAAATGCGACCTGGGTGGACCGGAGAGCCGAAATAATCAATCACACCGTTTCAAACGAAATGTTCACACTGGTCGAGCAAAATTTGCAATGGATTTGTTTAAATGAGGTATAAGTAAATCCGTCTTATTATTATAAATAAAATCTTTTCTCTCCCATTTCATTCATCCAGAAGAATGCTGCAGAGAATTCTTTTGGTTTTGTGAGCACCGGAACAGTGAGAATTTCTTTCTGTGCTCCAAGTACCTGTGCCAACTTTTTTAATAATTCCTCTCGTGGCATACGTGCATTGGTTTCATACTGAGCAATCCGGACATCAGCGGTATTTTCAGGAAATCCAACAGCCATGCCAAGTTCTTTCTGGGTAAGATTGTTTTTGCGTCTTAAATATCGTAATTTTTCTCCAAATGTAATCATAATCATTACCTCGTATTTTATATTTTATCTGTGTTGAGGTGCCGGTTTGGCACCTCAGTTTTTAAAGTTACAATTATTTTCCGGAACTTCCAAAGGCATCCGTGCCTCTCTCTTTTCCCAGATCAAATACAAAATCCGCAATAATGATGGGGGTGATTACCAGCTGTCCTACTCTCGTATCCTTTGCTATGATCTGATCTTTATTGCTGACATTGCTGATGATGGCATGGATCTCTCCACGGTATCCGGAGTCAACCGGTGGTAATTCACAGGTAAGCCCTTTCTCTGCCATGCTGCTTCTGGGAAATACGAATCCGGCATATCCGTCCGGAAGAATTAATCCGAATCCCAAAGGAATTTTGACAATTTCCCCAGGTTGGATGGTACAGTCATAAGGCATATACACATCGGCACCGGCATCGTTTTCATGTACACGGAGTGGATTGTGTCCGGGAGTAAGTCCAAAATCAATGAGTTTTATTTTCATACTGCATCACCTCTGAAAAGCAATGGATAATCCAAATGGAGAATTTCATCGGGTAGCAGGATATGGTCAATGGGATGCCCACAACTCATTTTTCCTTCCAGGCATTTTCCTTTCTGACAAAATGGACCTGTCTGTTCCGGTGTAAAAAGAGCTGGACCCAGTTCATACAGATTCTGCCAGATCATGAGCATTACGATCCTCATCTCATCGGTATTTCTGCGGCAACAACGCTGGCCGATCATATGCTTCCACTGATAAGGCGTTGCACTGATAATCAGTACATTACGAAGACCTTGTGGTGTTGCGTAACCGGCGGCATCATGGCTGATTCCGGCTTTGCACAGGCGGTCATAACAGTTCATGTCTTCCTGACAGCTTTCCAGATAAAGTGCCTGAATTTCTGAAGGTGCTGAAATGATCTCGTATGGAATAGCAAAATCAGCTTCTCCGGAATAGTTGCTGTACTGTAATGATGCGCTCATGAACTTTACTTCGTTCTGGTGCCGGGTGATCTGGGAAAGGAATCTTCTGCTGGCACCAACGACAGCCAGGGTAATTACTGCAAATTTCTGAATGGCAGGGTGCGGAAGTTCTCCCAGATTGGTTAATGTTTCATTCGTAAAGGATTGGTTATACAGATCCATCAGGTCATTCATGGAATGGATGATATGCCCTCTCTGGGTCAGCCTTGCGGCAAAGACCATATTCTTTTCTGCCTCTTTTACTGCAAAGCAGTTCAGGATTTTTGTTTCGATTCTATTCATGGGCACCCTCCTCTCTGACCAATGAATTGAGCAGGAACAGATAATTCAAGGTATCTGTAATCTTCTCATTCCAAATGCTCTGATCATAAGATTCCTGTTCTGAAAAGCACATATCATAAATTGAGATGATATGTTTCGCCATCATTCCGGCAAGAGCTCTTTCGGGTGTACATTCTTGCAGAGCTGCAGCGGTTTTAAATGCGCTGAGTCTGTCCGGGCTGTTTCCGGTATATTCTTTTGCTTTGTTCAACAGGGTTTCTTCACAACGTTTCACCTGCTGTTCAAAAGTCAAATGAAATTCTGTTTGTGTCATAATGTCTTGTCCTCCTTCTTTTTGTGTTGTGTATTAGTTTTTGATTTTTCTGTTTGTGCCGGTTGTCCATAAGAATTGTGAACCAATGGTTCTTCCATTCCGAGAATGGCATCTACATTTGCACCGGCGATTTCCAGTTCTTTGTGATAATCCCTGAATTGTTTTACAACTGATTTCTGGGTATCAATAGATCCCTGTAATTCTGTTTTTTGAGATTTCAGTGCTTTCATCGACAACATCTTTCCGTCCGGATAGAATGCTTTTAACCAGTCGCGGGCTTCTTCATAAAATCTGATTTCTGAAGAATGCTCCTGCCGGAATTTCTTTTTATTTCGTGATTTCAGAAATTCTGCATACACTGATTTGGAAGCAAAATACTGACCGGTGTAATGGATCTGTGAGTTCAGAGTTTTCATTTTGGAAGTGAGATCAGAAAGCTGATCATGAGCCTCTTCCATTTTCGCCTGAATGTCTGCGGTCTGCTTTTCCAGATCCTCTCTGGTGTCATAACCATGATCCTGGATATAAATCAGGGTATTTGCCATTTGCTGGAGATTGCTGATCTTCACCTTCCGGGCGTAAGCCTGATTCTGCATCGCCTTTACATTTGTCTGGAGATCCGTCACGAGACGAAGTTCTGATTTTATGTAAAAGATGACAAATGGATCCTTATGATAATCGGCTTTTGTAGCATTCTCCGATTGGTGAGTGCTTTTGTGAGAAAGATCTTTCCTGTTTTCATGATTCTGAAATACCTGTTCCAGAAAGTCTTTTCCATAGTTGGCACCCAGAGATTCTGCGGAGATTCGTCTGTCTCGGTCCGGATGAAGATAACGATAACTTCCTCTTTTCTCGATGACAGAAATATTGAACCTGTCCAAAAGCAGTGACTGGAATTCATCAAAACTTCTGGATATCTTAGAACATTCATCAATCGCATCCCGCAGAAACTGTTTTTGTGTCTGGAATACGGTGGAAGTCGGTTTCAGTCCGGCAGCACGGATTTTCTCATTCACTTTATCCAGTTCATCCTGCCCATGCGCCTTTGTCCAGTATTCTCCTCTGGTCATTTTTGTGGAAGCCGGAGAAAGCAGATCTACCTGATGCAGTCCTTCCTGGTTGCACATATCCATGACTTCCTGTTT
>SFQZ01000106.1 GCA_004562915.1 bacterium | reverse complement strand
ATTATAATCGATTTTTGCTTTGTACTTTCCGTACTGCTCCAGGTATTTGTCATCGATACCTGCTTTTTCTGCAATCTGTGTGATTGGCAGCATTTCGCATTCCTGTGCGATTTCAATGTCTGTTTTGTAACCCATAATAAACATTCTCCTTTCTAATACGTAACAATGTATATTATACCATTGTCAGGATAAGAGGATTTCAATAAGACACGGATAGCGGATCGCCCGTAAAATAAAAAACGCAGCTAATGTAGAAGATACATTGCTGCCCAGACGGTCGACCCATTATGGATTCCAACTTCCCTGTGGTAATTCCACAAATCCGTCAGTTATTGGAACCTTTTGCTTTCCTGATTTCGTTATTATCTTAACATGCCAGCGGGAAATTGTCAAGGAAATTGTCGGGATAAAAAGAAAATATCAGAGGATTTTACTTGTTATTTACAAATCCAAAAGCTATACTGGAATACAGAAAAATAGATGCCGGAATATGTTAATAGGGAAAGGAGGCAATGGGATATGATAGATGAGACAGAATATATTTTTTCGGGATTTTGTAGAACTTTTAATCAGGGGCAGACCGTTACATGTGAATTTGAAGAGAAAGACGGTAAGCTGGAACTTTGCGAGGTGGATTGTGCATATAAAAAATGTATCCACAAAGGAAGCTGCGAGATTGCGAGACAGATTCGGGAGGTAAGGGACGCGAAAGAATGAAGCCGGTCAAAAATAGAAGACAGAAACAGATACCAGGGGATTGCTATGTAAAAACTGTCGTGCTATAATACACCTGTAAGTCTGATTAAGAACTGAATAAGAAACGGTTGGTGCCGTAATGAGAGGTTTACGGAGAATAGGGAAACAGGTGAGAGGCCTGTACGATCTCGTCACTGTATGCAGATAGCATTGCCAGAAAGTCACTGAATGAATGTTTGGGAAGGCGGCGGATGCGGTTAAAGCTGTGAGTCAGGAGACCTGCCAGCCGTGGTACGGGAATAGCAAATTCCAGATCACGAGGTTTGATTGTACCGATATATATTTCTACAATCCAACTGCATTTATGCGTTGGATTTTGTTTTTTTCGTGTCCGTTTATTCGATTCTGTTGCGGCAAACTTACAGAAAAAATGTAAAGGAGACGAAAAAAATGAAGAAGAAAATGGTAACTTTATTGTGTGCGGCGGTTATGGTATCTTCACTGGTGGCAGGATGTGGAGAAAACACTGAGAAAGAATCAGACAGCTCAGCTCTTGAAGAGACAACTGAGGAAACCGGAAAAGAGGAGGAAGAAGCTGATAATGAAGATGCTTCCGATCAAGAAAAAGCAGACGAAGTAGCTGCATTGATTGATGCTATCTATGTACAGGAAAGAACGGACGATACGGATGCACAGTGTGAAGCGGCAAAAGCTGCATGGGATGCGTTGACAGATGCCCAGAAACAATTGGTGGAAGGAGAAAATGCAGATCCGGATTACTTTGGAAGAGATACCGGCGATGCATCTAAGGATGACCCGAGAAATCAGGATGAAATCGGTGAGAATGAACTGTTGGTGGTAAGCTTTGGTACTTCTTTTAACGACAGCCGTGTGGCTGACATTAAAGGAATTGAAGATGCACTGCAGGAAGCATTCCCGGATTGGTCGGTAAGAAGAGCATTTACTGCTCAGATAATCATTAATCATGTACAGGCCCGTGATGGAGAAAAAATCGACAACATGGACCAGGCACTGGAGCGTGCAGTAGAAAATGGTGTAAAAAACCTGGTAATTCAGCCCACTCATCTAATGCACGGCGCAGAATATGATGAACTTGTTGAAGCTGTTGAGGCATATAAAGATCAGTTTGAATCCGTGAAAATTGCTGAACCTCTTCTGGGAGAAGTGGGAGAAGATGCTTCTGTTGTTAATGATGATAAGGCTGCAGTTGCCGAAGCAATCACAGCTCAGGCTGTTGAAACAGCAGGATTTGACAGTCTGGATGCGGCGAAAGAAGATGGTACAGCGTTTGTATTTATGGGACATGGTACTTCTCACACAGCAAAAATCTCTTATAGCCAGATGCAGACACAGATGAGTGATCTGGACTATGACAATGTATTTATCGGAACCGTGGAAGGTGAACCGAAAGAAACAGCATGTGAAGCGGTAATTGAAGCAGTTGCAGAGGCTGGGTATAAGAAGGTTGTTCTTCGTCCTCTGATGGTAGTGGCAGGTGATCACGCCAACAATGATATGGCTGGAGATGAGGAAGATTCCTGGAAGAGCATGTTCAATGCATCAGGAAAGTTTGACAGTGTCAATACACAGATTGCCGGTCTTGGTCAGATTGCATCTATCCAGAAAATTTATGTAGAGCATACAGCAGCGGTAATTAATAAAGATACAGACAAAGAAAGTAACACAGAGACAGCGGGAACAAAAACTTCTCTGGAAGATGGTACATACACAGCAGAGTTCACAACAGATAGTGGAATGTTTCATGTAAGTGAGGCTTGTGATGGAAAAGGAACATTGACTGTAAAAAATGGACAGATGATGCTTCATATCTCACTGGCATCGAAAAATATTGTAAATCTTTTTCCTGGTCTGGCAGAAGATGCCAAGAAAGAAGGGGCTGAACTTCTGCAGCCGACAACCGACGCGGTTACTTTCAGCGATGGAACTACAGAGGAGGTCAATGGATTTGATGTTCCGGTTCCTGTATTGGATGAGGAATTTGATCTGGCATTGATTGGAACCAAAGGAAAATGGTATGATCATAAAGTTATGGTTTCCAATCCGGAAAAAGCAAAATAAAATTCACTTGGATTCTTTTGAGGTCTTTCCTGTTCATGGATTGTTCATAAATAAATCCGGGGCAAAGGTTGAAAAAATGGAAAATATGTGCTAGTATGTTTAAGAATAGTGAGCTAGTATGTGCAGCAGTATTTAGAAATAAGAAAGTAATTACTGATAAAAGCATATCTCATGTAATATGGTAGTAGAGTAGTACATAAGGAGTTATTTTATATGAAGAAACGTATCCTTTGCTTATTTTTAGGATTGACGATGATGTTTTCTCAGGTGATGACGGTTAGTGCATCCGGCAGAAAAGAAGAATTGGAACAGGAAAAGGCAGCTGCAGAAAGTCAGTTGTCTGCGCAGCAGTCTAAGATTGATGATCTGGAAGCGAAAAAGAATGCTTTGACACAGGAAATCAACAGTTTGGATACTGATTTGGTGAATCTTCTGGTACAGATGGACATTCTTGAGAGTGATCTTACAAATAAAGAATCAGAGATTGAACAGACAAAAGCTGATTTGGTTGTGGCCGAGCAGGATCGTGACCAGCAGTATGCAGATATGAAAAAACGAATCCAGTATCTGTATGAGAAAGGCGGAGACAATGGATGGGTACAGATTTTAATGCAGGCGAATGATCTGGCAAGTCTTTTGAATCAGGCGGAATATGTTCAGAAGCTATATGACAGTGACAGAACAAGCCTTGAGAATTTTAAAGCGGTTGTGCAGCAGGTTACAGATCTTAACAATCAGTTGGAGTCAGAAAAAGCAGATTTGGAAGCGATGCAGGCTGAGTATAAAACGCAGGAAGCAAATCTGGAAGCACAGCTGACAGAGAAAAAAGCCACATCTGCTGATTATGAGAGTCAGATAGCAACTGCTCAGAGTCAGGCAAATCAATATGCGGAACTGATTCGTCAGCAGAATGCTGAGATCCGTAAGATCGAAGAAGAAGAAAAGAAAGCAGCTGAGGAAGCAGCTCGGAAAGCAGCAGAAGAAGATGCACGTAGGGAAGCGGAACAGAAGGCTGCACAGGAAGCTGCATCGAATCAAACAAACAGCAATACAGGCAACAGTTCCAATAACAATAAAACAAACAACAGTACCGGCAGCAGTAATTCCAATACCGGTACCGGAAACAGCAATTCCAATAACGGTACAGGCAGTTCAAATTCCGGATCAACAAGCAGCAGTGGAAGTGGCAGTTCTTCTTCCGGCGGCGGATCTGTAGCATATAATCCGACCGGCGCAGCGGTGGCATCTTATGCTTGCCAGTTTGTTGGTAACCCTTATGTATGGGGTGGAACCAGCCTGACAAACGGAGCTGACTGTTCCGGATTTGTTATGAGTGTATATGCTAAGTTTGGCGTATCTTTACCTCATTCCTCCTCTGCACTGGCAGGAGTGGGACGTGGAGTACCTTATTCCCAGGCGATGCCGGGAGATATCATCTGTTATTCCGGACATGTAGCTATTTACATTGGCGGCGGTGCAATCGTACACGCAAGCAACCAAAAAGATGGTATCAAGATTACTTCAAATGCAGCTTACAGAGAGATTATAGCAGTTAGGCGAGTACTCTGATATAATATGAGTAAACAGAAGACAGAAAGAGGATGACAATAGTTCATCCTCTTTTTACGTAGCAGTTCTATTGTAGCATGGCTGCACACGGATGGGTAGAGATTATGAACTTTTTGATATAGTCACTTTGTAAAAAAAGAATTAAAATATGCTAAAAGAATTAGGAAGACTGTCTATATATTTTCGAAAAGTACAGTGCTAGAATAATTGCGGACAAATCCGTCTGATTAAGCTTGAATCAAAGGCAGAATTGTTAGGGCGGATAATGGAGACACAGGAGGATAAATAAAATGACGATTGCACAAATTCTGGCAGTTACTATTTTCGTTGTAATGTTTATACTGATTGTAATCGACAAAATTGAGAGACAGTATATTACTTTGGGATGTGGACTGCTGACGCTCGGTCTGGTATTTGGTCTGGCTATGCACAGCGGCAATGCGGTGACGGAAACTCTGAATGTCCGGAGTATCTTTACGCAGGGCTTCTGGTACACGGCGGGGCAGGCAGAAGAATCATCGAGCGGTATTAACTGGTCTACGATCATATTTATCGCAGGTATGATGATTATGGTAGAAGGAATGGCAAGAGCAGGCTTTTTCCGATGGCTTTGTATGAAACTGGCAAAACTGGTACATTACAAACCGATTCCCCTTTTTGTAGCATTTATGATTATGTCGGCTTTGCTGGCTATGTTTATTGACAGTATCACAGTAATTCTTTTCCTGGCGGCAGTTACCGTGGAATTGGCAAAACTTCTGAAGTTTGATCCGATTCCCATGATCCTGTCGGAAATTTTCTGTGCTAATCTGGGTGGCTCTGCAACTATGTGCGGAGATCCGCCTAATATTATCATCGGAACATCTCTGGGATATTCCTTTGGTGATTTCCTGAGTAATACAGGTATGATGGCAGGAATCAGTTTAATACTTGTCATTGTGTACTTCTTTTTTGTATATCGCAAAGAACTGATGCAGGAAGAGGCTGAAGCAGTGGAGATTTCCTCTATGCCGGATCCGAAAGAGGCTATTACCAATAAAAAAGATTTTGTAATCAGCTGTATTATTTTCGGATGTGCTGTTGTGATGCTGGTAACACATGCACAGACAGGGCTAACGGTTGCATTTATTGGCCTGGTGATTGCATTGATTACGCTGATCACTGCAGGAAAGCATGCACTCGGACTTCTGAAAAAAGTGGATTATAAGACCTTACTGTTTTTTATCGGATTGTTTATGGTAGTAGGCGGACTTGAACAAACAGGGGTTTTGGAGGTAATTGCCGGATTTATCGGTAATGTGAGCAAAGGAAATCTGAAACTGATGATTGCAATCATTATCTGGGTATCTGCAGTTGCAAGTGCATTTGTGGATAATATTCCATTTGCTGCAACGATGATTCCGGTGGTGAAAAGTCTGGCAGCAACACAGGGGGTTGATCTGGAGACATTGGCGTGGGCATTATCTATGGGCACGGATATCGGTGGAAGTGCTACCCCTATCGGTGCATCTGCGAATGTTGTAGGTACTTCTGTGGCGGCAAAGAATGGATATCTGATCGGTTGGGGAAAATACTGTAAATCAGCCGCTCCTGCAACCATGATTGTAGTTACTGTATCTATGCTGATTATATTTGCACGTTATTGTTGATAGATAGTCGCCGATAAAGAGAAGGAGAAGATTGATATGGAAAAGCAGACGATAATCTCGGTAGGTCGTGAATTTGGAAGCGCCGGTCATGAGATTGCAGAAAAAATTGCAAAAGAACTGGGATTCAATTTTTATGACAGAAATATGCTGGATGAAATTGCTCAGGAAAAAAATATTGAAGTTAAATATCTGGAAAAATATGAAGAAAAACCACGTAATCTGATTCTTTCCAGATCGGTGAAAGGATATTCCAATTCTCTTGAAGAAGTTATTGCAGATATGCAGTTTGAGTATCTGAGAAAAAAAGCGGACAGTGGGGAATCCTTTGTTGTGGTCGGTCGTTGCGCAGAGGAAGTTCTGAAAGATCGGGAAGGTCTGATTTCTGTTTTTGTTCTGGGTGACAGAGAAACCAAGATCAACAGAGTAAAGGAAAAATATCGGATCGATACAACAGAGGCGCTGATCAAGATGAAACGTCATGATAAGAACAGAAAGCGTTATCACAACAGACATTCAGATGGTAAATGGGGAGATTCCAGAAGTTACGATCTGTGTGTGAACAGCAGTAAAATGGGCGTGGATAAAACAGTAGATATCCTTGTTACCTATATTAGAAAAAGAATGCAAAACAGAGAAGTATAAAGTATGTGACGGAGAAGCGAGGAAAGAAATGTATGAACGCAAAAACCAAAGGAAATTTATATATCTTTTTAACGGCGGTTTTATGGTCAACCGGCGGTGTTTTGATCAAGTTCATTCCGGGCAATGCCATTGCTATCAATGGCGCCCGTTCTCTGATCGCGTTTTTATTCTTCTGTCTGTATAAAAAGAGAGTAATATTTAGAATCAATCGTTTGATTGCAGCAGCTTCCTTTTGTCTTGTGATGACGAACCTGCTTTATGTTACGGCAAACAAGCTGACAACAGCGGCCAATGCGATCGTGCTTCAGTACATGGCACCTATTTTTGTACTGATCTGGGACTGTATTTACCGGAAGCAATTTCCGAAAAAACGCCAGTGTGCAATTGTTGCTATGGCTTTCGCCGGTATGATTTTATTCTTTTTTGATCAGCTGGACGGCGGACATATGCTTGGTAATGTGATCGCAATCGGAGCCGGTCTGTGCTTTTCCGGTGTGTTTTTTATTAATTCTCTGCCGGAATCCAGCAGTGATGATTCCAGCATGCTGGCCTTTCTTGTATCTTTTTTAATTTCAATCCCATTTCTGAGAGATGTGGCATATATGGATGGAAAAGCAATTGCTGCTCTGCTTGCACTGGGAATTTTTCAGGTGGGGCTGGCTTATGTGTTCTTTGCAAAAGGAGCCAAACTTACCAGTCCGATCAACGCATCATTGATCGGACTTCTGGAAGCTATCCTGAATCCGATCTGGGTACTTTTGTTTTATGGTGAAAAAGTAGGACAATTTGCACTGCTGGGAAGCGGAATCATACTGCTTTCGGTGGTACTCAATATATACACAAATCCAGTTCGTGAAAACAGTTAAGTATTGAGAAATGTCGAATCCATGTACATCCGTGGGTGGATTTATTCATTTTGTTCGTTGGGGTAATAAAGTAGATTGGCAGGATTCTATCTGTCTCAGCACTTTATTTCCTCACATCTCTTTTGTAATTCATGATATTATCCCTGTAATCTTTCGGGTACTGTAAAGTTTTACAGTCCTATTTTTCTTTAAAACCTTATATTTTCAAGGATTTCATCACTTTTTACGAATAAAAAAGCAATGACCCCCCTTTTT
>SFQZ01000105.1 GCA_004562915.1 bacterium | reverse complement strand
TCCAGTCTGCGTTTAATGATATTAAAATGCTTATTTTCCCCATCGTTTTCCTGTTCGTTTTTTAAACCGGTCAATTCAAAATGAAATTCCACACCATACTTTACATTTTTTAAAATCATAGAAGCTCTCTGACTTCTGCTCTCTGATGCATAGATACATGGATCTGTATCTTTACCTTTCATCTGATTTTTTATTGCACTGTAAAGCACCTTGTCCTTCACTTCATTCCTTCGGATATTGATAAAATCTATCTCATTAAATACAATGATTTTATCAATCACATACCGTATGGACGGTTTCCAATACACACTTTTAAGCATCCCTTCCAACGCTCCTGGCGTAGGGACATCATAACTTACTCTTTCAACCTTAAGTTCCGGTCTGGTAAAGCATGCGTAATCACCTTCTACTATTATCTTAAAGCCATAGCTCATACCTGTTTCACTCCTTTCTTAACAGTTCTGATTACTTAATCAATCGCCTAGCATACAAAATAATCTTTTGCTTCAAATGTAACACCTGTATTTTCATCATAATAATCTGTATTTGTAAGACATAAAATACCCGTCCCAAAATCATCTACCACATGCTGACGAATCAGATCGTCAAGCTCTTTCTGATAAATAGAGCATGTATACTTTTGTAAACGTCTTGCAATACCAAGGCCACCTCCTGTAAATCTCAACGAATCTATAATTTCTCTGCTCTGCTCATCCCTCGGTACAACCAACGAAATCGTTCCAGAATCAATCAGTTCAAAGTCCCGTGCATATTCAGCAAACGGTATACAGGAAATATCAGAACAATTCCGGGTAATTGTCTTTCCTTTTAAAGCATCACTTTTTGTAAAAAATAATCTGTCATAATATTCTTTAATGCTCTCTGGGCATGAAATATCTTCATATTTATCTAAAATGCCAGAGGTAATATTACTTTTCATATCCTGTAAAGTCCTGTTTTCATCATCAAACTCGAATATATACACTTCAGCCTGAGTACGTTTTCCCTCTCGGTTACACCTTCCTCCAGCCTGCAAAATACTATCGAGTCCCGACAATTCACGAAACACTGTATAAATATCAAGATCCACTCCCGCTTCAATTAAAGATGTAGATATTATTGTAATTCGTCTGTCCTGAGGTACATCTTTATAATCCGGAAAATCTATTTCTAATTGCTTTAATTCATCTCGTATTTCACGAATTATGATTTCACGATCATACGCTGTCATATATGTGGACAAATGGTATTTTTTTCCGCCACATAATTCAAAAAGCTTTTTTGCAGACTTTTTTTTATTCACAATAATCAATGATGATGGATAACTCATGGCTTTTTCAAGAAGGCTTTCCGCACGAAGCTTCCCCAGCAACTGGTACTTACATTTTTGAAATGCGCAAAACATAGATGTATTATCGATCAAATCAATTATCTGGCTATTTTCCAATGCATACTGCCGAAGCAATTTAGGAAAATCGGGCATCGTTGCTGTAAGAAATACTGCTTCACTATTCAAATATTTTGTAATATATGTAATAACACGAAGACATGGCTGCAAATAATTCTGCGGCATTAAATGTGCTTCATCAAAAATCAGTATACTGTCTGCCATGTTATGCATCTTTCGAAGTTTGCCTCGTTTATTTGCATAAACGGATTCAAAAAACTGAACAGCTGTGGTAACTATAATCGATTCCACATCCCAGTTCTCAGCCGCACTTTTCGCTGCCCTTCGGTAATCTTCTGCATAATCATTTTCTTCATAAGAAAAAGTTGACTGATGGCGCAGGATTTCCGCATCAGATCCAAACATTTCTTCAAATACGACCATTGTCTGATCAATAATACTATTATAGGGAATTATATAAATAATTTTCTTCTTTCCTGCCTTAATTGCTCTTTCCAAAGCAAATTTCACACTGCACAATGTCTTTCCGCTTCCGGTTGGCATATTCATAAGATAGATTTCTCCGTTTACATCTGTCTTATCAAACACCTGCTGTTGCAAAAGCGCACGCGTTTTCTGTAGGGGCGTCGTACAGACAAAAGAAGAAAGCTTCGAATTCACTTTCTCCAAACATGCATGAAAATCCGCAGTCAATGGGCGTATCTTATCCCCGTTGCAAAAACGGGCTGTATCAATAGAATCCGCATCCACCAGGCAGGAAAATACATATCGTGTTAAAAAAGCAAATTTATCTACCAGTATTTCTATGTTTTTTCCACAGTCCTGCATCAAAAAACTCAAAATTTCATTTCGGTTAATTTCGAGCAACTCTATTCCTTCTTTATATGCACTATAATCCTCAAAATTACGTTTCAATCTTCCAGATAGTGTAGTCATATCGGATGTATCGTTCTTATAACCGCCATCCGGTATGCCACTGTGATGCCCGGCAATGCAATATTCCATCATCAAAGCTATCGCCGCATCAGGATATAATTCTTTTGCCACAAGTGCTCCGCAAGTAGAATGTTCCACTTTAATATTTTCTCCATCAATCCGACGCTGAAAATCTTCCTGAAATTTTCCTATGTCATGCAGCAATCCCACATTATATGTGAAATTTTTTAATATCGGTACGGCAAATTGCCTGCATAGATCAGCCGTATTCTCACTGTGTTCTTTAACAGTCTGAATTGCCCCTGTATTTTCATTAATATGCGCTTTATATACAGATCTCATAATCCATCGTTTCTCCATTATCTGTAACAAATTAAACCCTTAAGATACTTTTATTATCACTATTTTATCATTCTATTCTACATTTTTAAAATTAATTTTATATATGTTAATACAAAACAATATCATTTCCACAAACACAATCATTTTTACATACCAAAGTAGCTTTTCATTTTATCCATATTACAAAAACATTGCCATATAAATCGGTAAATGAATCACATTTTCTTTTATGAGAATATCTTTTGTATACAAAATATAAGCCTGCCCAATTTTCCCCTTAAATTTATTTCTGAATTTATCTAATGAAGAATGCTTCCTATATGTTCCTGATTTCACTTCAATCGGACATATTTTTCTTTTTTGCCGAATCAGGAAATCAATCTCCATATTATTTTCACGTTTATCCGTATCTGACCGGGAATAAAAATAAAGTTTATGACCAGCAGCTCTCAATTCCTGTGCCACAATATTCTCCATGAGCATACCTTCATTCACATGCAGTCTGTCTAACAGTATATCTCTATATAGCTCATTATCCATAAATTTATCATCCATAAAAGAATGTGTTACCAAAAGTCCCGTATCTGCCATATAGCACTTTCGCGTTGTATGCTCTTCACTCATAGACAATCCGACGGTTGGTTCTGTCGCATTGTAACAATTATTAATAACCATAGCTTCTGTCAACCACAAAAAAGCATTTTCGTAATCACGAAATCTGGCACCTTTACTGATACTGGATAACTTATACTTCTTCTCAGTCTTAGAAAGCTGTGACGGCATCTCATCAAAAATCGATAATACTTTTGCTTCATATCCTCTGGCATATTTTGTAATATCCTGTCGATACAATGTCAGGATACGTTTCTTAATTCTGTCTGCATTTTCAAAGCTTTTCGTTGTTCTGTAAGCTTCCACTGCCTGTGGCATTCCTCCAACTAAAATATACTGACGGAAGTCATTCATGACTCGTCTGTGCATAGCCTGCCCAAGTGGGCGAAGTAATTCAAGACATTCCCGTAAATACGGAATTGTTGTTTCATCCCCCATTGCCCACAGAAATTCTTCAAAATCCATTGGAAACATCTCAACATGTTCCTCTTCTGAGGGAATTACAATGTCTTCCACATTCATTCTCAGAGAAATCAACGAGCCCGTTTCCAAATAGTCATAACGGCCATCTGCTACTAAATATTTGATTAATTCCCGGGCCTTAGGATATCTCTGAACTTCATCAAAGATAATAAGAGATTCACGTTTGTAAAGGATTTTCCTGTAATATGCCGACAATTTATTAAAAAACAAATCAAAATCATTCATATCATTTTCAAAAATATCACGTACTTCTCCTGGAAGATGTGCAAAATCAATCAGAATATAGCTTTTATATTCATTTTTTCCAAATTGTTCTGCAATATAGCTTTTACCGACACGCCTTGCCCCATCTAATAACAATGCACAACTCCCATTATCCTTTTCTTTCCATTCTAACAAACGATCATATATTTTTCGTTTCAAACAGGCACCTCCTTCCTTTAATAGTATTATTATACTCACAAAAGGCAGTTTTATTCAATATATTTATGCACAAAAAGGCAGTTTATATATTGGATATATACTCTCAAAAAGGCAGTTTATATCGGCAGACTATCTCTCACACACAGTGCCCCATATCCCACCTGTGGATTCGGATATACCGCAAATCCCGGCAGCGGCCTTGCGCCTCTCCTCAGATATGCTTTCACCTTTTCTCCATATAAAAACGGATCATTTTCCCGGACAATTCCCCATTCCATCATCAGCGCCGCACTGCCAGTAACAAAAGGCGTTGCAAATGAAGTGCCGGTAAACTGTGCATATCCCCCGCCGACAGCAACGGTTGTTATATCTACTCCCGGAGCCGCCAAATCGGGCTTCACAAGCCTCTCCTCTCTGGTATATCCTCTTCCCGAGAAGTCTGCATAGGCAAATGTCAACGCATTGTATGCACCCACTGTGATTGCACGGCTTGCCGTCGATGGAATCGTAAGTGTTGTATTGTCTGTCGGGAACAAAAATCCAGTTCCTCTGTTCACTACATTTTCGCTCGGAAGCCATAATTCATAAGCACCGGATACAATCTTTCGGGGTGTCAGTACGATTTTCCATACTCCTCCTGTAATATACGTATCCTTCGGCAGCATATCAATATAGATTTCCTGCGCCGTACTGTAAGGGCTGGGTTCTCCATAATAGAGGAGAATCTCCGTCTGACCAACGGTAAATCGCTGAGGTCCCAGGACTTCCTGGATAGGACCTACCGTCACACCGGCAGGACTAACCAGTGAAATGTCGATGACATCCGTATACTCTTTCCAGATCTGAATACTGAGTGTCGGCTGATTATTCTGCACAGCGAGCTGTATCACGGTATCTCTATCCTCTTCCATAACCCCGGACGTATGTCCTGCACTTGCTGCTTCATTTCCAGAACCGATGCAGATAGAACTCTTCCATATGTTTGAGATATCATCAATAAACCGTTCTAACAGAGAAGTGCCATCATGAGAGCCATAGGTATTGCCAAAGCTGATATTCACTGCCACCGGAATTCGAAGCTCAAGCGCCTTCCGAATTACATAATCCAATCCCTGCATTAGTTCTGTTGTTCTTGGGAATCCTTCCTTGCGTGGGTTGCCCAGCTTCACTACGATCAGTTCACTCTGCGGCGCCACACCTGCATATTGTCCATTGCTATTTCTCCCATTCCCAGCGGCCACTCCTGCCACTGCAGTCCCATGTCCGGATGTATCCATACTTGGGACGAGCCTTCTCCGTTCTTGTATCGAAGGCTGTTGTAACGCCTCGTTAATCTGAATGGCCGTATATTCTGCGCCTATGGAATACCCTTCCGGTGGCACCCTGCCTTCTGCGGGTACAAGTGACTGATCCCATAAATATCGAATTCTTGTGCTTCCATCCTCATTTCGAAAATCTGCATTCTCATAATCTATTCCCGAATCAATAACAGCAACCAGAATTCCCTGTCCAAATAATGCAAAGCGGGTATCTTGTACCGCATCGATACAAGATACCCGTCTTCCATTTGCGACTTGAAAGAATAACCGTTTCGGTTTTTCAATATATTCTATCTCGGGAAATTGCGCCAGAATCATAATCAGCGACTCTCGAATTGTAATAATCGCATATTCATTCTGCAACTCCACCACATCGCTTGCCACTTCGCGCACGCGGTCCAGATTCCCGGAATACTTAATGATCAAGTCCCATTCTCTGTCGATGGGATTATAACCCACGTCCAGCTCCAGTGATTTTTCCCGTTCTTCTTCCGTGGCATCTAACGCAAGATTTAACAGATTCTCAACCTTTTGACTTGCCATATTATTCCTTCCTTACTTACTGATTATTCTAATTCCTTTCATGAAGATTCTATTGTACAAAGTTGTACCCCAGATAAGGCGCCAGTTCCGCCGGAATAAAATACCCTCGATCCTGTCTGCACACTGGACACACTCCCGGTACCATCTTCCCGGTATGGATGTAACCACAATTCAGGCACATCCATCGATTGTTCTGATCACTTTCAAAATATTTATTTTTCTCCAGAAGCTCTGCCATTTTACCAAAACGCCGACCATGTACAGCTTCAATCTCCGCAATCTGGAAAAATGTCGATGCCGCTTCAATCAATCCCTCTTCTTTGGCTTCCTTTCCAAATACCTGATATACATCTCCATACTCTTCTAATTCATTGTATTCCGCAGCCCGCAATAACTCTATCACACTATCATAATGATCTACCGGATATCCTCCGGCGATCTCTACGGTATTACCAGAAATATTCTTAAGAAGATCATAAAATCGTCTGGCATGTGCCCGTTCCTGTTCGGCTGTAAATAAAAAAATCTGCTGTACTGCATAAAATCCCTGATCTTTAGCAGCTTCTGCCGCAATTGTATATCGGTTTCTTGCCTGACTTTCTCCTGCAAATGCCCGCATTAAATTCACTTTTGTCTTACTTTCCAAAAAATCAATAGCCATGTCACACACTCCTTTTTATTCTTAATACTAGTATGTAACATGGCTATCAAATTATTCATCTAATTAAATCCAATAATTCTTCTTGCAACACTATATGCAAGTGAAGATATCTTTCTTCCTGGTCTTCCGGGAATATTCATAGTCTGTCCAAGAATTCCGTAACGAATCTTCAGGAATGTCTTGAAGTCCTTTTTCTTAAGATAACGCCAGAGCTCTCTCTTTTTCTCCAGATTCTCCTGCGTCTTGGAACGAATCAAAAGAATTGATGACACAGTCATCATGATTGCAAGATAATTAACCATATATTGTCTCAGCTTCTTACTCATTATCTTATTCAACTGATACATGTCAATCATAGATTTTGTAACAAAAATCTGTTGATCTACTCTTGAAATCATAACTTTCTCATTGACAGACTGATCTTCTCTGCCAATAAAGTAACGATAAAAATCTACATCCAGATAATAAATCTTACGCACATGTGGCAACGGATAATATACATAAATATTATCTACATAAAATGTATGCCTCGGCAGTTCCAGGCCGCATTCTCTCAGCACCTTCGTCCTGTAAATAACGGAATGCATCAGAAGATTCTGGTCCGGTTTGAAACGCCGCACCTCATCCCAGCCGAAAATCTTCTCCTCCGGCAGAACCTTGTGATACCCGATGGTATGGGAGGTACCGTCTTCCACATGCTCATATACATAATTACAGATGAACATATCCACTCGCTTGCGGTTGTCCCTGAACTGCTTGAGTCTGCTCAGAACAATCTTATAGCTCTCCACATCCAGCCAGTCATCAGAATCCACCACCTTGAAATACATGCCCTTCGCATTGGTAAGACCCGTATTGACCGCACCGCCATGGCCGGCATTCTCCTGATGGATCGCTCTGCAAAGGCCCGGGTATCTCGCTTCATATTCATCTGCGATGGCAGCTGTGCCATCACTGGAACCATCATCTACAATCAGAATCTCCACGTCCTCGCCGCCCGGAAGCAGGGAATCAATGCACTTGCGCATATAGCCTTCCGAGTTATAGCACGGAACCGCA
>SFQZ01000104.1 GCA_004562915.1 bacterium | reverse complement strand
CCGGCCCTTCCTCTGTAATCAGTTTTTCTCTTCTATTACCCTCTCAAATTCGATAACCCATACCCAGGGATTTGCATCCCATCCATAGTGATCAAGATCTGACACCTTGATAGTAGAATTCCAAACTGTTCCAAACTTTTCAATACTAAAATCTCTTGTTACGCATGATAGACTTCCTTCTGTTCCGCTGCTGGGACACTCGCATCTGCCATCACATCCCTCGGCTCTAGCTTGATCTTTCGTAATCTCCTGCAATCGCTCCGCACGCACATCCGTTACTTTCAGAAATATCCTAGTTGCTTCCTTTGGCATGTGGATGGATGGGCGCCAATCCGGATTATTCTCTGCCATAGAATCATATAATTTCTCAAATTTATCTTCCGGAAGCTTTACCGCTCTGCATCCCTCGTATTTCTCGCTTTCCGACGCCTTGTAAACTATATATCCGACCTTTTCATCATAATTTAGGTTGGATATTCCCCACGTTTCCCGTACATATAGAATATCGCACTTTTTGTACGGTTGCTTCGGTTCTATGTATCCTCTGATTCGTCTCCAGGTAGTTCCATCTTCATTCTTTCCAAATGTTTCTCCTTCTACATCATTCTGAATTTCAATCAGGCGGGTCCCATACTTATCCGTTTTCATTTCATGGTGTGTATTATCGTATTTCAGTTTAACCACCCGTCTGGTTACTTTCTTTTGATCAGCAAGAATAGCCCGAACCATATCTGTATTGAACAGAATCGGCTTTGCCGCCTGCAACAACTCTTCTCGCTTCATTCTTCCTCACTCCCAATCCTGTTTCTGTCCGCAATACCTGCAGTATTCATCCATATATTCCACGGTATTCCCACATTCACGGCATTCATATTCTTCGCCGCCGAATATTCCCAACACCTTTTGCGGGCGTTCTTCTTCCTGCTTCTCTACCGCCTCCCTGACTTCTTCCAGAGCGCCAAGCTGTTTGTATTCCTGTAGCTCCCGCATGGCAGAAATAATAACTTTTGAAATATCTGATTTTGGCAGAATCCCTACCATGTCATTACTTCTATTCGCACTTTTCAGCAGTTCAATCACTTCCTGATAATCCATCGTCATCCCTCCTGTTCTGGAAACATTTCTCTTCCGATCCTGTGGTATTCCTGGAATATTTTTTCAAATTCCTGTTTCCACTTTTTTCCGTGTCCCGCTCCCGCGCCAGCAGCTACATGAGCCAGTTCATGTGCAAATATCTCCACTGCATCTTTTATAGTTAAATCTGCGCTGATTGCAATTACTGGCGTTTCATCATCATTAAACTGTGTAAATCCATATACCGTATTACCTTTTTCGTCTTCCAATTCCGGTTCAAAGCAGGCTTTATATTCCTTTTTCGGGTATAGGTTTTGGAATGCTTCATCTAATATTTCAAATGGACTATTTATAAATATCATCACTCAGTCCTCCTGTTCCAGTAATTCCGGATTATCGAAAATAATACTATGCACTTTTTACAAACCTTCCTTTCTCGTCTCTATTGCACAAACTTTTTCTTGGTCTTTTATTTTTCGCCTGCTCGATTTTATTAATCCAGCAACAGTTTTCTGGACAATAATCTCCATTCACATCGTTCCTCTCAATCGTTAAATTTTCATAATAACCATGAGACATCGCCCAATCTCTAAACGATTCATACGATTCATCCCATTCACTACATACCTTGATTCCTCTTGCTCCATAATCTACATAGTCTCCGTGATTTGGATTCTGGCATCTTGTTTTCATACCTCTCCAAATGTGATAAAGCCTCGTTTTTGATTCTCCGTGAGTTGTATTTCTTTTAACCAATGGTATATAGCGCTTACACCCACAAGACTTGACTTTACCAGCTCTTAAATCACCGACAGACTGCACTGTATATTTCCCACAGGAGCATTTGCATAGCCAATATCTTTTATTCCTTTTTCCCAAATGATCTACCTTTACTGCTGTTAAATTTCCGTACTGTTCTCCGGCTATATCAATGGCTTTTCCCATGTGTATTACCTCCGTTATCAATCCGCTTTGCACGGAATAAGTATCTATCGTTCATCATTTATCCTCCTCAAAATATTTTTTCAAGCTATCTTTCGTCAATTTCAGCCATGAACCGTTTTCATGATCAAGGTGGACTTCGCCTCCGATTATCATACTTCCCGTTTCATCAAGTGTGTAAATCTCTCCTTCCTCTATTACCTGAGGATTATTTTCGATGAGAAATCCGTCATCGTCATAGGTATATACAGCAAATGATTCTATACATTTATATTTTTTCATCACTCATCCCCTCCAATCTGCTTCAGAATCCCTTCAATATCGATGTGGCGTCCGGTCTTTTGAGTGCCGACTTATGTACGCAGTAAGTATCGCCGTTTCTGCAGATTCCGCAGTAATCAGTATCATTATATTTGCTGGTCACATACATGGATCTATGAATATCATTGGCAGTATCATCAAATTCTACTTCATCACCAGCCTTAATCTCTTTCTCCGCTCCCCACGCTTCGATTCTGGCTTTGGCTTCTTCTACCGTGTTTCCATGAAATATATTCCCTACATGCGCCGTACCAAATATTTTTCCTGCTTTTCCGATTCCCATATCTGAAATATTTCTTGCAATCTCCCACGCCTCCTCTGCGGTCATGGTAGGCACCGGAAGAACGTCCTCTTCACGAACATATATAACTCTTGCACTACTTCCACACCTTGGATTATCAACCGCCTTGACTTCGTAAGGATGAACTTCTCCTACGCAAATATCATTTATCACTGCCTTTACCAATACTTCATCTCCAACCTTATATCCCATCATTTTTCTCCTTTCGCCATATAGCTCTCACACGTCTCATCGTCATTCCGCACCATCTTCTCATGTTCTTCACAGAATCCAACACCCACATCACAGGTGCGGATGAGCCAGAAGCATGTGTTACATTCTCTTTTCTCTGTCATGCTGCGAAGCTTATCACCTCTTGTCATTTTGCATGCCTCCTATCGAGTTATAACTCGTTCTATCGTGTTATCAACTCGCTTTAACGTGTTAATAACGCATTAACGCTCAATATGCCTGTCCACACCGGTATCCGCACGTTTCATCACAATCTTTACAGCACTGTTCTTTGCAGATATCCTGTAATTCCATATACGTGTCACTGCCTTCCATCAGTTCCTGAAGCATCAAATTCTTTGCGGTGTCTCGTGCCGGACATCCAAATACAGTCATGTTTTCACAATCAAATTCCATGTTTCACTCCTATCCAAATGCCACCTGTCCATTCCGCTGCATATATATCATTAGTGCCGGCTGTCTCTCTCCCACTTTCAGATACGGACAATTTGCAGATACCAATGATTTTGCCATGATCGGTACCACACTGTTTCCGATACGCTTTACCTGTTCGCATACCGGGTATTTCTGCCAGTTGTAATCCCGGTCAATGATGTAATCTTTCGGAAATCCTCAAGGCTCATCTGCCCATCAACATCATTCTCACGTGCCGCCATAGCCTTTTCAGCGTCTCTTCTCATCTGCTTATATTCGTTATACTTCTTTCGGTATTCATAGCTTCTTCCGAATATATTCCACGCCGCCTTTACAATATTCGGCTCATATTCGCCTATTTTTTCAAGGTCTTCGACTGCCTTATATGATATCGGGCATCCGCAGCAACCGGTTCTGGTTAGGCCGTATACTTCGTAGGCATCTGAGTACCTAATTCCGTAATACTCCTTATACCATGCTTTATCGGCATCCGTGACATAATACAGCGGTCGCAGTCTATACTGTCCGTCACTCGTCTCGGTGAAGCAAAGTGATGTATTATCTTTTCTCGGAACAGACCTCATTCCACCCTCATCTCTTCTCTCACCAGTGATTACCATGTCATAATCCTTCTGAACTGCATGTGCCACCTTTTTCTTGCAATAATCGCAGCATTTCGCACTTATCTTGAAATCTGGTGGATACTCATTGATAAAATCACGCATATACTTTGAAGAATTAATCACAAGCTGGATGTTTGGTCTCGGTTCACCGGCAGCATTGCAGCAACACAGGAAATTAATCACGCTTTCGCATTTTGGATATCTTTCTCTCAATTCCTGACGCTTTGCTGCTTTATCTTCCGCCTGATCATATTCCTGAGCTATTGATAACGGTATTCCTTTCCTCTGCCAATCTGACAATCCGCCTGACATAATCTTTGATACGAACGGAATCCCATATTTTCTTGATGCCTGTACAATATTAATTTCTGGTCGGATTTTTTCTATCTCTACTCCGTATTTTTTCTCGGTTTCCTTAACATGTTCTTTTGTTGCCTTCATCTCAAGTCCTGTGTTGAAAAATACATATCTGACTGGAGGAAGGTTGAACATATCCCGTGTACGCTCAATGATATCAATCATGATGTCGCTGTCAGCACCACCAGAATACGAACAGATCGCATTCGGATGTTCTTTTAGTCTCTTTGCAATAATGCTTTTAATTGCTTCGAACTTCGCCGGTGAATCAAAATCAGCATAGTCCGGTCTGTCTAAATATACTTTGCTTACTCCGTTTTTCATTTTCTTTTCAGGAAGCCGCTGCAGCTTATTATTCCCGGGAAGCTTCGGCTCCTTTCTGATTTACATAAAATCCTTTAATGTCATTTGCTTCTCGTCTGAATCATAATTCATCCAAACTATCTCTTTTCTTGTGCCACCATATTCAGCACAACTGTTAAATGTTTTCTTTTTCCAGTCAGTAAGATATGCGTTATACATATCTGATTCATACCCGGATATCATTATTTTTGCTTTGCTACGCAGAATAATCTTTAACAATTCCTCGTGATCAAGGTCCGACATTTCGTGTTTGTACTGTTTTTGCGACCGAGTACACATAAGGTACGGAGGGTCCAGATACATAAATACATTCTCATAGTTGAATCTCTGTATTAATTCCAACGCCGGTCTATTTTCAATCTGCACACACCTCAGACGTTCTGCTACGTCAATAATCCATCCTGGAAGTCTATACCAACTCCACAACGCATACATTCTTTCTCTACCTTGCACATCGTTCTTCCATCCAACTTTGTACTCGTTTGTACGGAATCCGTGTCCCATCCAGCATCTGGTTAGAAATCTGCAGGCTTTATGATAACAATCTTCATTTTCTACCTGATCATATGATTTATCGTATACTTGTCTGCTGTACGGAGTTGTTAAGACAAGTCTGGACAACTTTTCGGGATTATCTTGAACGCATCTAAAAAGATTCACCACATCCCCATCAAGATCATTTACTGTTTCAATGTCCGATAGAGGTTTGTTAAACAATACCGCAAGACTTCCCGCAAAAGGCTCAAGGTATGAATGGTGCGGAGGAATCATTTCGCAAATCTGTTTCGCAATATTCCATTTACTCCCTGGATATTTCAATATTCGTCTCATCCTTTCAAGAAGCCCGGTATGCCCTTTCCCCGGCCGGAGGCTGGCTCCTTTCTGTATAATTTCAATTTTCCTGCACATCCTATCCCTGAAAGGATGGTGTGCAATATGGATCTAAATAAAATTGTCTGCGAATGTTACGGTGTTACAAACGGCGACATAAAAGATGCCGTCGAACATGGTGCAAGTACGCTGGAAGAAGTACAGGACGCAACCGGTGCGGCTACCTCCTGTGGAGTCTGTACGGATGATGTCCAGCGTGTGTTGGACTATTTCGCAGAGGAGCGGGATAATTGATGCAGTGGCACCTATGGGTGCCTTTGTACAATGAAATCCGCATAATAATTTACTCACCCATGAGTCTCCACGTTTCATTCAGACCATCACACCAGACATCGTACAAGTAATTCATTCCATATATAAAACCAAACCCAATAAAAATACCTGCAATTATTTTTTTCATAGTCACCCTCAATGATTCGCCCAAAACACTCGAAGTAACGAATCTTGCCACTGTGAATTTTCTTTCTCTTTTTCAGCACTTATAAACTGTTTTATCTCTTCGTTCGTCGCGTCTCTTGGAATCCCTACAATCTCAATCATGCTGTTCTCGCTTCCTTAAAATATTTTCTTAATTTCCTGGTTACTGTATCCCATTCATCCAGTAATTGTCGTGGCATACTGTTTATACTAACCGAATATTTCTGATTAACTCCCACTGCAATTTTCCCTACCGTACTCACCGGAACCCCAGTAATCTTCGAAATCTCCTTATATTTCATCCCTGCAGCTGCAAGTTCCAATACTCTTTCTCTCATACTGCATTCAACTTTCTTATCACTCATAATCGTGTTCCCTCTTTCTTATTTCATATTTCGAGATTATTTCTCACAAATCAATTTTAATTCCACACTCATCCCAAAGAACATCTTCAAAATCTTTAGCCTTTTCGACATATCCATTGTTATATGCTTCCAATTGCTTTCGATATTCTGAAAGAAACGTATCCATATCCGATTCCGAAAAATCAAATTTAGAATGCAACACCATGAGAGTGAGTAATAAATTGGCTTTATTGGATGAGCGGATCAATATGTTATCTTGATACTGTCTGCTCATAGCTGCCAATGCTGGATTCATTCTTTTCCGTCCATTATATGTGTTTTTATTTGCCATACTTTTTCTCCTTATATCTCAGTTCCAAGTCATCTATAATCAGAAGAATTATTCTGTAGGAAATGCTGACACCTCTATATTTGTATTTAAGTTCCGTGAATTCATTTACTACTGAATTCCAGTATTCATCACTATCTTCGGGTATATAATATTTTTTTCGTAGATTCCAGAGCTCAGTAAAAAATTTCTGCTCTTCCGGAATCTCTTTTGCAGTTACACTTGCCATTGTTCTGTCCCCTTTGAATCATTTTCATGTAAAAGGTAACTCTGTCTGTTCGTTGACATCCATGAACCCATCATCGTCTTCAATAAACTCAGCTTGAAATACCTCCAGTTCATGACACTCACCGCAAAGCTTCCTCAAGTCCAAAATGTAACATTTTCCACGTTCATCTTCCTTATCGTCACCATACTTTCGGAATGTCCGATTATCATATCCTTTATAGTATTTTTCTTTTCTTAACTGTTTCGTAAACTGGCGAAGTGAAAGCCTGTCACAATCCACATCTCTTTCTCGAAGATATTTGGTAAACTCATCATATATGAGATTTAATCTCAAGCATAATTCGTTCTTGCTTTCTGACACCAGATAGTCGATATTTTTTCTTATTATGCCTTTCTTTGCCATTGTATCCATTTTAGCTATAGCATCGGTGATAATGCTCCCAACCATGCCGCCATCATGATTATTTACGGCATTTCCTATGATCGAATTTTTCACAATCTCATCAGTGAGTCCAGTTTCTTCCCAGAGGCTTAATCCATAGGAATTATACAGTTCAGACAAAAACAGGATTCCCAGGAACACATTTGACATTCCCAGAATAGTTCTCGACTTGAGTTTCTGATCTGAAAATACCTTACTTTCCTCAATCAGTATGTTGAGACGATCATCCGTCAGATACAGTGTCATTTGAAGCAATGATTTCCCAAGCTTATTCAAAAGCTGCTCTCTTCCGCACAATGCATTAAAATGTTTGGTATGCCCTGGTTCACGGTCACTCTCTGCAAACTGAACATCAATGATTCTCTCTCTGACAGCCGGTTCGTCAAAACTTGATTCACCAACGACTACGATAGGTGCTCGTCTCATATAGTTCACCACTGATTGATCCGGTCTTCCTCGCTGTGCTACCTGGCAGTCATAAGCTCCTCGAAGCGCATCAGACATAAGATCGACAGCGATTTTTCCAATTCTTGATGGCTTATATTCCTCGTAAAT
>SFQZ01000103.1 GCA_004562915.1 bacterium | reverse complement strand
TTCATCCCCATATACAAGCACATCATAATTGAAATTGTCTCTGTATATATCCGGGTGAGTCGTTTTAATCGTCGTAATAATTGGTGTTACAATCACTTCATCTATGGAATATCCTTCGTTCCATTCATTTACTTCGTACATGGTAACATCTTCTTTGTTGACCTGTATCGGGATTGAAAATTTCCATTGTCCCCATATGGAAATATTTTGGTTTTTCACATTTTCTGCAATCAGTGTTACATTATAAATATAGATTTCCAATTGGAACTGATCTGGAAATTCTTTTCCCGAAAGATCAAAATACTGTGATCCTGCAAACGTATTTTCATCCACATATTTGCCGGTCAAACCTGCCGCACCACAATCATTTAAGGAATAAATTTTGTCATCTGATTTTATTTTGGTGATTCCCTCATAACCAATCTGATTCTTGGAAATCTGATTGTCACTGTATTCTGTAAACTTCTTCTGGCTCTCAATCACATAAGAGATAAATAAATTTGCTCCATCGCAATAGGCTTCTGTCATGGATATCGTAATTCCATGATCCTGCACTCTCTCATCCGTGCCAGTAGCATACTCTCTATAATCTCCTTTAAAATCAATGACGTCCTGAATATAGGTAAATACACTTCCGATAATCGGTATATTTTCTGCCATTGCCGGGTTTGTAACATGAATAATTCCAAAAATGATCACCAGACAGGATAGTACCGACCACGTACACTTTTTTCGAAATCTATTTTTTTGTACTGTTTTTTCAGCGCGTAAAATGGATTGATGTGTTTTTTCATCTAAATCTTCCGGCACGGATATCTGGCTCATTTCATCATGAATCTTCAAAATAGTCCTCCTTTAACATCTTCTTTAAAGCAGCTCTTGCCCTTGATAAATTGGTTTTCACTGTATTCTCCGGTATCATCTGCTTTTTTGCAATTTCCTCCACAGACATTTCCAGAAAATATTTTTGAATGATGACGTCTTTGTATTTTTTCGGCAACCGATTTACTGCGTTCACTAAATCAAGCTTTTCTTCAACATGTTCAGAATGTGAAGCCTCATGAAATGCTTCCTCGTATTCCACAATTTTTTTGTTCTGTTTTATATAACGAACCGCTTTATTCATAATGATTCTGGTCATCCATGTTGAAAACAGCTCCGGATTTCTCAGTGTTTTTATTTTCAAATATCCCTGATAGACACTATCCTGAACAATTTCGACTGCTGCGTCCTCATTTTTTACATATAAAAAAGCTATTTTATAAAAGTATGGGTTATACTGATGAATCAATTCGCCGTATGCATGACTGTCCCCATGAATTGCTTTATAAACTAAAGAGTACTCTTCTTTTTTCATCTTTCACCCACCTTTCATATATTAGATACCCGACCGCACCGCCGGGTTTCAAAAATTTTCTATTGTATTCAATTGAAGTAACGTATTTTATACAGAAAAAGCCTGCATCTCAGGAAATATCCTTTCGATGCAGGCTTTTTTCTGTCTTATACGTAAGAATGATCGATTTTCGTTACCACGTAATAGTTATCACCGAAATGTTCATGCACAGACTCGAGTACTTCTGTGAGCAGTACCTCGTCCGTCAGACGGAATCCAAATGGCGCGAGAATGTCAAAAATGAGGTTCGTATGCGTCCCGCCACTCACCATTCTGAAATCGTGAATGGACAAATCTTCATCAATTGCCTTGATCAGAGATACCATCGCCGCTTTCGTCTCACTCACATGCTCATCCGAAGTCACGACCGGATCCATGTGGATCGTTGCCTCACAGCCAAGTGTCTCACGCAGTTCATTCTCAATATTGTCTATCACATCATGCAGTTCCATAATATTTCCCTCTGCCGGAACTTCTGCATGCAATGAGATCATCTGTCTGCCCGGACCGTAATCGTGGACGATCAGATCATGCATTCCGCATACTTCCGGATGTGACATTACGATCTCATCTATTTTTTCTACAAATTCATGTGCCGGCGGCTGTCCAAGCAATGGATTTAATGTCTCTCTGGCGGCGTCAAAACCTGCATAACCGACTAATAAGCCCACAACCAGACCGCAGTAGCCATCAATTTTGATTCCTGTAAAATGGGTAAATACGGATGCCAGAAGCACAACCGTTGTCGCTGCGGTATCACTTAAACTGTCTGTGGCAACCGCTTTCATCGCTGCAGAATCCAGTTTTTTTCCAATAGCACGGTTATAATATGCCATATATAGTTTTACAAGAATGGATGCGATCAGGATCACTGCCACAAGGAGCGTGAACTCTGTTTCCTCCGGATGCATGATTTTTCCGATGGAGTCACGGACGAGTTCGTAACCCATCAAAAGGATTGCCGCAGCCACAACCAGGCCGGAAACATACTCAATCCTTCCATGTCCAAATGGATGCTCCGTATCCGGTTTTGCCCCTGCAAGCTTGAAGCCAAGCAGTGTCACGATCGAAGAACCTGCATCTGAAAGGTTGTTAAAGGCATCTGCTGTGATTGCAATGGAATTGCTTAAAGTTCCTGCGAGAAATTTACCGATAAAAAGCAGTACATTAAATAATATACCGATCACACCGCACAGCATTCCGTATGCCTCGCGCTGTTTTATTTTATCTTCTGAGTCTTTGATAAATATTTTTGCTAATAATGTTA
The DNA here is from genome assembly GCA_004562915.1 of bacterium. Lineage (GTDB taxonomy): Bacteria > Bacillota > Clostridia > Lachnospirales > Lachnospiraceae > Oliverpabstia. Next base: position 5,363 of record SFQZ01000103.1, on the reverse strand, counting down.
CCATGTCACTCTTCCTTTTTTATTCCAGTTTTCCAAAATGTGCAAAAGGCCAGTAAGTAAAAAGTGCTTTCCCTAAAATTTTGTCTTTTGTCACATAAGTGTTGCTCCAATATCTTGCATCCCAGGAATCATTCCTGTTATCTCCCATCATGAAGTACGATCCTTCCGGCACCTCAAATGTATATGGACCTGTGGCAACAGTCCATTCTTCTTTCAGATAGTCCTCCTGTAAAGGCTCTGTCGATCCATTGATATATATTTTTCCATCCTCAATATCGATGGTATCCCCCGGAAGCCCGATCACACGCTTCACATAGATCTCGCTCTCATCATCCGGATATCGGAATACAACAATATCCCCTCTCTCTGGCTCTCCAAACACATATGCAAGCCGGTTTCCGATAAAACGGTCTCCCGGCAGGATTGTATTCTCCATTGACCCGGTAGGCACATCCGCATTGATGATCAGAAAGTTTTTGATGAGAAGCGCTGCCACTAAGGCAATTGCAAACGGGATCACCCAGCTCATGATCTCTTTGAAAATGGAGGTTTGTTCCTCATCATTCTCCTGATTTTCCGGTGTCTTAATACCGTCTGCTGTCTGCTCTGCTTTATGTTCTATTGGATCATTAAAATCTTCTACGTGTAAATCTTCCATTATCTCTTTATCCTCAATTCGTTTTCCTTATGATCTGCCATTCTGCTTTTTTCAATAGCTATATTTTACCATAACTGGAATGAAATAGATATGAGAATTTTCCCATTGCACAAAAAAGACTGCCGACAGTTTACCTTTTCATAAATCTGCCTGACAGTCTGATATACCTTCCGGGAAAAGTGCTTAGTACTCTTCCTCTTCGCCTTCTTCTTTCTCAGAAATATCGTTCACTGGTTTTTCCAGTCCCTCGATCGTGATATGGTTTTTCTCTGCGTAATCCCATAATGCAGCGTGGATTGCTTCCTCTGCTAAAAGGCTGCAGTGAACTTTCACTGGTGGAAGTCCGTCTAAAGCTTCCATAACTGCTTTATTTGTTACTTCCAATGCCTGCTGTACTGTTTTTCCTTTTACAAGTTCGGTTGCCATACTGCTTGTTGCAACGGCTGCGCCACATCCAAATGTTTTAAACTTTACATCCTGGATGATCCCGTTATCATCAATGTCAAGATACATTCTCATGATGTCGCCGCATTTTGCATTACCAACGGTACCGACACCGCTTGGATTCTCAATCTCTCCAACGTTTCTTGGGTTGTTAAAATGATCCATTACTTTTTCACTATACATACTTTTTATCCTGCTTTCTTTGAATATAACCTGTTATTTGGATTGCTGTAAAATCATGCAATCGAAAAATTTATTTATTCTGTTTTTTTACAAAATCCTCATATAATGGAGACATACTTCTCAAACGTTCAATGATCTTCTTTAATTCGTCTACAACAAAATCGATCTCTTCTACGGTATTCTTCTCGGAAAGTGTCAGACGAAGAGAACCGTGTGCGATCTCATGAGGAAGTCCGATCGCAAGCAATACATGAGACGGGTCTAAGGATCCGGAAGTACATGCAGAACCACTGGATGCACAGACACCTGCCTGATCTAATAAGATCAGCATGGACTCACCCTCGATATAACGGAAACATACGTTTACGTTGTTTGGCAGACGGTCATGTCTGTCACCATTCAATCTCACATATGGGATTTCTGTTAAAATACGGTCGATCAGGTGATCTCTTAAGCTGATCTCTTTTGCACTTCTCTCTGCCATGGTATTTTTTGCGATCTCGGCTGCTTTACCGATACCTACGATACCCGGTACATTCAGAGTTCCGGCTCTACGTTTTCTCTCCTGCGCACCACCGTGGATGAAGGAAAGAATCTTCACGCCTTTTCTGATATACATTACGCCGATTCCCTTTGGTCCGTTGATCTTGTGACCGCTGGCACTCAGCATATCAATGTTCATCTCGTCCACATCGATCGGAATATGTCCAAATGCCTGTACAGCGTCCGTGTGGAATAATACGCCATGTTCATGTGCGATACGTCCGATCTCCCTGACCGGCTGGATGGTTCCGATCTCGTTATTTGCTGTCATTATGGAAATCAGGATTGTATCAGGACGGATTGCTGCCTCTAACTCGTCCAGTTTTACTTTACCGTTTTCGTCAACGTTCACATACGTAATCTCAAAACCTTTTTTCTCCAGGTAAGCACAGGTGTGAAGGATCGCGTGATGTTCGATCGTGCTTGTGATGATGTGTTTTCCTTTGGACGCATAAGCGTCTGCGGTTGCCTTTAATGCCCAGTTATCAGACTCGCTGCCGCCGCCTGTAAAATAAATCTCATCTGTCTTCGCATTGATCAGTTCTGCCACGGAAGTCCTTGCTTTATCAACCGCCTTTTTGCTCTCAGATGCAAAACTGTAAATTGCAGATGGATTGCTGTATACTTCTGAAAAATATGGAAGCATCTCCTGTAACACTTCCGGATATACCTGCGTTGTTGCCGCATTATCTAAGTAAATCAGTTTACTCATATCTTTGTACCTCTTTCTATCTCTAAATTAGTTTGTAATTGATATTTCCTAGTTATTTGATATGATATAAGTATTATAACGCATTATTTCCCCTTGTCAAGGTAGGAATTGTTTTCTTTTTTGTACAAGTACGCTATTCTTTTTCATAGTCGCCCGATACCTGACAAGGCATAAGTATCACGACAATTCTTCCAGACCGCCGAACATTTTCATGAGTTCTTTTTCCCCATAATCGTCAAAGTCAACGGTGATCATCATGTCATCCTCTCTTACCACGGAACCGGTGCCGTATTTTGGATGACGGACGCAGCGTTTTTGTGTGGTTACTGCTTCATTTCCTACTGAAATATTCTTTGTTCCTGTATTCGCCGATGGATTTTTTTCCCCTGATATTTTGCCGGCTTCTTGCAGTTCTATATGCTCTGACTGATTTGCACACTCTGCAAGGATCTGGCGTTTCAGATCCTGTAAATGCGTTGCCGAAGACTCCCGATCCTTCTCCTGTCCTTCGATCAGATTTCCCGGTATCATGCGCAGATATCTGCTCGGCCCTGGTGCTGCCCGGTACTGTCCCGGACTTGTGTAATAAGAAAGTTCCAGATGTTCCTTCGCCCTTGTGATGCCGACAAAAAAGAGACGCTGTTCCTCCTCTTCCTCCTCAAAACTTTTGGTCTGCAACGGAATCAGCCCATAATTCACACCTGTGATAAAAACATGGGAAAACTCCAACCCTTTGGATGCATGAAGTGTCATAAGCTTTACAGTATCGTTTTCATTATGTATCTCTTTTTTCAAAATATTCGTTCCATACAAAGACGCCATATTCAAAAATTCCGAAAAACCTTCCACGACATTTTTCTGCTGTTCTTTCTGATAGGTGGTCATGCGCTCCAAAAAGTCCATGACGCAGGTTCTGTCTTCTACATACGAAGCTGTCGTTGGATGGAGATGATTTTCCAGAGAAAAATAGTTCCAGAGGTCTTCTGCTGTTGTGGATTGAGCGTTGAAATATTCTTGCGAAAATACACGCATTTGCCTACGGATATCTGATTTTATTTTTTGCCTCTCTGATTGTGAAGTCTCTATCTGCATTTTTCGACTTTCACACAAACTATCAATTGCTTTTTCCGCTTCTTTCACCGACATGCCGAGCCCGTATCTCTTATCCGCAAGCGCCACTATACCGGAGTTTTTGTCTTTCGGATTGACAGAAAAACGCAGTACCCTGATCAGCCAGTCCAGAACCGGAATATCTTTCACAGTCCTTTTTAACGAAACTTCGAATGGAATGCCTTCTTTTTCAAACACATGTTCAAAAATTTCTGACTGGTTCTGCAAACGGTAAAAGATCGCCATTTCCCGGTATGGAAGCCCCGACGCATGCAGTTCCCTGATCCTGCCTGCAAGATAGTCAGCCTCCTGAAACGGATCATACATATTCCGGATCTGAATTTTATCACCGCTCTCCCTGCCGCCCTGCAAGGTGCCTCCCTGCTGCATGAAGCAACGTGCCACTGCAAGGATTTCACTGCTGGAACGGTAATTCACCGGAAGTGTCAGCTCCGTTGCCTGATATTTGATTTTCAGCTGATAAGTTAAGATCAACTGCTCTGCCATCTCAAGTTCTTCGTCCGGATCCATCACCATAAATTCTTTGGTATAACCCAGATTTTCCACCGGAAGCATTTTCTTCAACATCGTAAGACACACACTGTGAAATGTTCCAAAGCCCCACAACTGTTTCTCCGAAATCTCCGGCTCTAGCGCATACAGACGCTCTTTGATCTCATCCGCAGCCTTATTCGTAAAAGTCAGAACGACCATCTTTTCATATGGAATCCGCTTCTCGTAATGCAGATACATGACCTTTGTGATAAGAACCGTCGTCTTACCGCTTCCCACATTGGCGTTCACAAGACAGGCGCTGCTCTCATCGAAAACGGCTGCTTTCTGGTATTCATTTAGACGTTGTAGCTGTTGTGTGTAATTTTCTTTAAATTCCATATTTTTTCAAATCCACTCTGCCATTCACCACTTCAATGCCGTCTGCTTTCAGCAGTTCTTCCTGCACATGCTCCCCTCCAAAGGCGAAAGCCCCTGCTAATTCTCCCTTGGAATTCACAACACGGTAACACGGAATGTGCTCCGGGTCCGGGTTATGGTGCAGGGCATTTCCGACAGCTCTGGACATTCTCGGATTTCCGGCAAGCTCTGCCACCCTGCCGTAAGTTGCCACTTTACCTTTTGGAATGGTTTTCACCGCCTCATAAATACGCTTTGTCGGACTGTCTGTGATAATGTCATAGCTTTCTGCAATCATCTGCTTCACATCCTTATCCGGGATTGTCCCATCTAAAATGATCGTATTCCAGTGTTCTTTATTCTGATGATATCCCGGAAGCACGGACGCATAGGCATCCCTCCAGAAATCGCGCCACTCCGGGCGCACTTTCACATTCAGATTGATGTATCCGTTCCGCTCATATACCCACAAAAATGCCTTTTTGCTTCCATGCACACGCACTAACTCCCAGTTTGGATCATGAAACGGCGTTTCCAGATAGGTGTCTGGAAATGATAATCCGTATTTTGTTGCTTCTTCTCTTGTTTTCATTATCCCCATGTATTTTCCTCTATATTTCCCTTATAAAACAGGTTTTCTCTAAGTCCCTGCCTGATTGGTTTTACTTTTCCTGTTTTCATTAAATAGGTCAGATTCTGTTTGGAACACTGCAATATTTCGCATGCCTCTGCCGTGTCCACAATATTTTGATTGACAAAAGAATAAAAATCCTGCGCTGAAATTTTTATCTCCGTTCCCTT
>SFQZ01000102.1 GCA_004562915.1 bacterium | reverse complement strand
TAGTTTTTCTGCCAAAGTAAATGCAACATAATGTATTGCCAAAGTAAACGCAACAGATGTCGGAAATAGGGGGTGCATTTACTTTGACAATTTACATGAATATGCAATTAAACAATTATTTTTTACTTATGTCTTGTCAGTTGTAAATATAAAGTGTATAATGCACTGGAAAATATTTCAGGAGGAATTATTATGACTGTAAAAGAACGAATTCAGTCTTTGAAAGAAAAACAGAATGCCATTATTCTGGCTCATTATTATGTCCCGGATGAAGTACAGGATATTGCCGATTTTATCGGAGATTCCTTTTATCTGAGCAAGGTAGCCTCTCAGACAACTGCCGATACTCTCATCCTTTGCGGCGTCTCTTTTATGGGGGAAAGTGCCAAAATAATTAACCCGGATAAGATGGTCCTTATGCCTGATCCGAAAGCCGACTGTCCCATGGCTCATATGGCAGATATTGAGAAAATCAAAGAACTGAGGAAACAATATGACGATCTGGCAGTGGTCTGCTACATCAATTCCACTGCGGAACTGAAAAAATATTCGGATGTATGTGTTACATCTGCAAATGCTTTGAACATCGTCAGCGCTCTGCCAAACAAACACATCTTTTTTGTGCCTGACGAAAATTTGGGCAAATACGTTGCCTCTCAGATTCCAGAAAAGCACTTTATTTTTAATGACGGACGCTGCCCGATTCATGCCGGTCTGACCGCAGATACTCTTTTGGCAGCAAAAAAAGCTCATCCCGAAGCACAAGTATTGATCCATCCGGAATGTACACCGGATACTCTCAAACTTGCAGATTATATAGGAAGTACTTCCGGTATTATCCGATATGCAACGGAAAGTCCCTGCAATTCTTTTATTATCTGTACGGAAAATGGTGTCATGCATGAACTCAGGAAAAAAAATCCGGATAAAAAATTTTATATAGCAGATGAAGCATTGTGCTGCCCCGATATGAAACGTATTACACTAAAAAAAGTTCTGGATGTTCTGGAACATCAAAACAATGTCGTCACTCTGGATGATCAGCTTTGCAGAGAATCTACGATTCCCCTGGAGCGAATGCTGGAGCTTGGATAATAAATCTTGATATATAAGGAAGTTGAAAAAGAAATGAGAACAGATGTAGTAATTGTAGGATGTGGAGTTGCAGGGCTTTATGCAGCACTTACACTTCCCGGTGATAAACAGATTCTTATCATCACAAAATCCGACCTGAAAAGCAGCGACTCTTTCCTCGCTCAAGGTGGTATCTGCATGCTGAAAGATGAAGATGATTATCATTCATTTTTTCACGATACGCTGGTTGCCGGGCATTTTGAAAATAATCTGGAATCTGTCGATATTATGATTCGTTCCTCTCAGAACACCATTCGAGATCTGATTCACTACGGTGTTGACTTTGAAAAGAAGGACGGAAAACTCTGCTTTACTCGTGAAGGTGCTCACAGTACCAACCGGATTTTATACCACGAAGATATTACCGGGGAGGAAATCACAAGTAAGCTTCTCGCAAAAGTAAAGGAACGGGAGAATATTACTTTGATGGAATATACAACCATGGTAGATTTAATGGAACAGGACAATACCTGTTACGGAATTATTGTGCGGAATCAAAAAGGTACTGTTTTTCCTATTCAGGCAGACTGCACTTTGCTTGCTTGTGGCGGGATCGGCGGACTTTATCAGCACTCCACTAATTTTCCTCATCTTACCGGAGACGGACTGGCCGTCTGTCTGAAACACGGAGTGGAACTTCTGAACCCGGATTATATTCAGATTCACCCTACCACATTGTATACCCAAAAACCCGGACGTCAATTCCTGATTTCCGAATCTGTCCGCGGTGAAGGAGCTCTTCTTTACAATAAAGACGGACAGCGTTTTGTGAACGAACTGCTTCCGAGAGATCTTCTCACAAAAGAGATACGAAAACAGATGGAAAAAGATCAAACTCCTTATGTTCTGCTTGATATGCGTCCCATAGGAAAGGATACCATCATGCAACATTTTCCTCATATTTACTATCGTTGTCTGGAAGAAGGATATGATCCCATAAAAGAATGCATTCCTATTGTTCCCGCCCAGCATTATTTCATGGGTGGAATCAAAGTTAACAGATATTCCATGACTTCCATGAATCGTCTGTATGCTGCAGGTGAAACCAGCTGCAACGGAGTTCACGGAGCAAACCGTCTTGCCAGTAACTCTCTCCTGGAAAGTCTTGTATTTGCCAAAAGAGCCGCACTGCACATGATGGAAAACGAGCTTCAAAATGCGTCCGCACCATATGAACCTCAGATTAACGAGACCCTTTACTCTGATCCATATGCTTTACAGACAGAATATAAACAGACAGTACTGAATGAAATTGAAAGGATAAGACAAAAACATGAACAATAAAATTACTATGACTTTAAATGCAGATCACCTTCTGCTGCAGGCACTGCAGGAGGATATCACCAGTGAAGATATCACCACTAACTCTGTTATGCGTACCTATCAAAAAGGAGAGGTTCAACTTCTTTGCAAACAGGATGGCATCATCGCAGGACTTCACGTTTTTAAACGTGTTTTTGAACTTCTTGATGATGCTGTTCAGGTAGATTTCTTTTGTCAGGACGGTAATGCTGTCTCTGCAGGACAGTTGATGGCAGTGGTTACCGGAGATATTCGTGCTCTTCTATCCGGGGAACGTGTGGCTCTGAATTATCTGCAGCGTATGAGCGGTATTGCAACTTATACACATTCGATCGCAAAACTTCTGGAAGGAAGTAAAACTAAACTTCTTGATACCAGAAAAACAACTCCAAATATGCGTGTATTTGAAAAATACGCAGTAAAAGTAGGTGGTGGATACAATCATCGGTATAATTTGTCGGATGGCATTCTTCTGAAGGACAACCATATCGGTGCTGCAGGAAGTGTGACAAACGCAGTATTAATGGCAAAAGAATATGCGCCATTTGTCCGCAAAATAGAGATAGAGGTGGAAAATCTGGACATGGTAAGGGAGGCAGTAGAAGCCGGAGCAGATATCATCATGCTGGATAATATGACACCGGATATGATGAAAGAGGCTATCCGCATCATCAATGGACGTGCGGAGACAGAATGTTCCGGCAATGTTACACGGGAGAATGTGGAACAACTTCTGGATATCGGAGTTGACTATATCTCCAGTGGTGCTCTGACACATTCTGCACCGATTCTTGATATCTCACTGAAAAATCTGCATGCTGTCTGAACGAATGAATCTTATATAAACCAACTGCAATTTAAGCTATCGGACATTGTAGGCAATTTATATGAATTGAGGAAAACTACTTGCTGTACGCAAGCCAACAAGTATATAATGAGACAAGGGATGCCGTTAACACCTAAACCCTATATTATTAAGAAAGGATCGGTTCAAATCATGAAAGGAACAGAAAGACGTCAGGAAATTCTCCATCTGCTGGCAAATTCCTCTGCCCCTGTCTCTGGCGCTGCCCTGGCAAATCATTTTTCAGTAAGCAGACAGGTGATTGTTCAGGATATGGCTCTGATCCGTGCGGAAAGAAATGATATTATTTCTACAAATCGTGGATATCTTCTGAATGCACCGCTTCGTGCCACCCGGCTGATCAAGGTTTACCATTCTGATGAAGCTATCGAGGATGAACTGAACACGATCGTGGATCTGGGAGGAACTGCCGTGGATGTATCTGTACGCCATCGGGTATATGGCCGCCTGAAAGCTGATCTTAATGTTTCTTCCCGCAGAGACGCGAGAAAATTTCTCGATGAAATCAGAAGTGGAAAATCTACTCCGCTGAAAGAAGTCACATCGGGATATCACTATCACACGATTGCGGCAGATTCTGAAGAAACCCTGGATCTGATCGAACACGAGCTGAAAGTAAAAGGCTATCTGTGTGAGAAAACGTCAAGTACACAATGAAACAGCCTGATTTAATTTTCAATTCTATATGATAAAACGCTGTACCATCAGGGAATTTTCCCTATGTACAGCGTTCACTCTTCCACTTTTTCTATGCCCCAGGATCTACAATCCTGCTCACAGGAAAAACCTTCTCTGGTGTTTCAGGATGCTCCCCAATCATTTTCTCCATCCAGATCATATCGTACCATCTGCCAAACTTGTAGCCGCATTTATGAAATGTTCCCACCAGCTGATATCCCATATGGCTATGAAATTCCATACTGGCGTTGGTAAGATGTTCGTCTTCCTGCTCTGTATACGCAATGCATGCGTTCAGATTCTGAATCTTCTGCTTTTTCAGTATCTCTTCTAATGCAAGGTATAGCTGTTTTCCACAGCCCTTTCCTTTCCATCCTTCCCGGATATAAATGGTTGTTTCCACTGCCCACGCATAAGCCTCCCGTTCCTTAAAAGGGGAAACATAAGCATATCCAACGATTTTTCCCTCGATTTCCGCTACCAGATAGGGATAAAACTGCAGTGTTTTTTCTATCCTGCGAGTAAATTCATCCACAGAGGGTACCTTATATTCAAAAGAAATAGCCGTATTATCCACGTAGGGTCCATATATTTCCAAAAGTTCCCGGGCATCCGAAGATTTTGCCATTCTAATCGTCAATTCAGTTTCCATCCATAATCTCCATGATAAACCATCTGGCGGGTCATTCCGCCATCAATACAAATATTCTCTCCTGTAATAAAACCGGCTTTCTCTGAACACAGATACAAAACCATCTGCGCAATGTCCTGCGGATTTCCTACTCTTCCCGCCGGATGCTGAGCAGCATCAGAACCAGTATACTCTTTAAATTCCGTATCGATCCATCCCGGCGAAATAGAATTCACTCTTACTTTACCGGAAAGACTGACCGCAAGGGCATGGGTGAGAGATGTAATGCCGCCTTTTGCTGCCGTGTAGCTTTCCGTAAACGGCTGGCTCATTCTGTCACGACTGGAAGAAATATTGACGATACTGGCTCCCTCAGAAAAGTAAGATATAAAAAGCTGTGTAAGCAAAAATGGGGCAGAAACTCCAACCCTCAGAGCCCGGTTGAATTCCTTATAGCTGCAGGAGTCAATTCCTTTCATCAGGGGTGGTGCATTGTTGATCAGATAATCCACATGACCATGGATACCAATCACCTTTCCCGCAAAGCTGCGCAGCGTATCTTCATCCGCAATATCACCTACGAAAAACGAATTCTCAGCTATATCAATCGTACACACTTTTACCCCAAGCTTATCAAATTCCTTACAAATGCATTTTCCGATGCCACCGACACCTCCTGTGACAACAGCAACCACACTTCGAAGATTCCCATTCCCTTCTATCATGACAGCGTCGCCTTCATTCAAATCTCTTTCATACAGAAGACTGTCTTCCATTTGTTTCACGATCTCCTGACCGGATTCATTCCGAAGTATCACGGTATCCATAACAGCCTGTCCTTCCATCCGACCTTCACAGCCAAAATCCGGTTCCTCGATTCTGATAATTCTATACATACTTATTCACTCCCATTATTATAATCCGAATACTCTCTTCTCATAATAACTGCGGCGTACTCTTCCGTCAACCGTGTCATATGGCTGTACTCCGGGCGAATTCCGCGAAACAGATATTTCCAGTAAACCCACTGACCAATCTGCATTACAATTTACTGATTACTTCCCAGGCTTCCGGATCAAATTCCTGATCCCGGAAATAAAATTTTTTATCTTCCTCTGTTATTTTACGGATCACTTTACATGGATTCCCGGCTGCCACAGACCAGTCGGGAATATCTTTTGTCACAACACTGCCCGCACCGATCACACAATTATCACCAATATGTACTCCCGGAAGGATTACTGTATTACCCCCGATCCAGCAGTTATCCCCGATTTCCACCGGAATACCGTATTCATAGGCAGAATTACGGGCCACCGGATGCAGTGGATGACCGGCCGTATAGATTGCCACATTCGGTGCCATCTGACAGTTATCTCCGATTTTAACTGTCGCCACGTCAAGGATCGTACAATTATAATTTGCAAAAAAATTCTTTCCCACCTCAATATGTGTGCCATAATCACAGTAAAATGGAGGATTAATAAAAGCTCCTTCCGATTTTCCCAAAAGTTTTTTTACCAGTTGACTGATTTTTGAAAAATCCGCCCGATCCACGGTATTCAGCTCCTGCAGAATCCTTCTGCACACCTTCTGTTCCTCCATCACACCGTCGTCAGAAATATAAGCCATCCCTCTGTCTCTTCTCTCACTGTTTGTCATAATCACTTTCTTCCTTTCTGCCTTATATGAACATTTATACATAACTGAATATATATCACAAGTATAATCCAGAACCATAAGAAAAACTCACGAAATCGTAACCAGTTTATACGATATTTTGATTCATGAATTAAAATGTATCATAAACAGTTCATGCAATGCTCTGGTGGCGCAGATATATTTTGCCTGTCGTACCAAAGCTGTTTCTTCCTGTCTGCCGTACAAAGTAAATACCTGGTCAAATTCCAGTCCTTTTGCAAGATAAAAGGTAGTAACTGTGACACCCTTTTTAAAACTGCTGCTGTCGCGATCCACATAAGATATACTGATATCTGTTTCATTCATTCTCTCTCTCAGCACCTGATAGATTTCCTGTGCCTCATCAGCTGTCATCGTCAGAACCGCTGCCGTCTCGTATTCTTCTTTTTCCAGTCTGAGATTAGATAGAATCGCATCTGACACACTTTTCATATTGTTACATTTAATCTCTTCCACCGGCTTACCATGCCGCTCAAAAAGATCCAATTCTGTAATTCCTGCAATATCAGCAGCATAACGAGCAATTTCTACTGTATTTCTGTAACTTTTATTCATCACAATCTTGCGTATATCTTTTCCCAGTACTTTAGGAAGAAATGTGAAAACATCCTGCTGCTTTTCATCCATGGTCTGAGCCTTATCCCCGAGGATTGTCATTCGACATGGGAATATTTCCGCCAAAATCTGATACTGCAGTCTGGTATAATCCTGCATTTCATCAATCACAAGATGCTTTACATTTCTTCTCTTTATGGGTCGAATCAAACGATACTTCATATAAAGCATCGGATACACATCTTCATAACGGAGAATTCGCTTCTCACGTTCTGCTTCAGGAAGTGCCGGATATCCTTCCGACTCCAGAAAACGGCTGTAAATTCGGTACAGATCTCTTGTCTCGTACATACTTCGGAATTTATCCTGCCAGTACATCTTTTCTTCTTCCGGCAGATCTTTTCCCATCAGTGTCTCATATTCATCCATAAAATATTCCATCACTGCATCCATTCTTGACAGAAGCGGAATATCCTGAAACTGATAGTAAAACAGGGATATCACTCTTGAGGACAAAATCATATATCCCCTATATTCCACGTCTCTGAAACACATCAGTTCGTCTTCCAATACCGCCAGAAATCCTTCCATCTGACTGATAAACTTTTTCGACTGCTTCCTGTGATACATTTCTCCCCGGGAAGAATCCTGCATATTCTGCTCAATCAGATCATATCTATCTTCACAGTCCCCGATGGTATCCAGCAGTTCCTGATAAGCAAACAGATCAAAGCTCATTTCCCGGATATTTTCTTCCCCCAGCTCCGGGAGTATGTGAGAAATATAGTCCGAAAATACACTGTTGGGGGACAGGATCAAAACATTGGATGACTGAAGATTCTTTCTGTCATGATACAGAAGATAGGCAATACGATGCAGAGCCACAGAAGTTTTTCCGCTCCCCGCAGCTCCCTGAATCACCAGAATTCTATCTTTTGTATTGCGGATGATTGCATTCTGCTCCTTCTGGATAGTTCGTATAATATTTTTCAGCTGTACATCCGCATTGGCACCCAATTCCGCTTTTAAAATATCATCATCGATTTTGATATCACTCTCAAAGGCATATACTATTTTTCCATGACGGATCTTATACTGCCATTTGGATGTGATCTCTCCTTCCAGACATCCACCGGGGGCTTCATAGTAAGCCGGTCCCTTATCAAAATCGTAAAA
>SFQZ01000101.1 GCA_004562915.1 bacterium | reverse complement strand
ATAACAGATACAGAAAAAATACTGCCAGAAAATCGAGGGGACCTTCCTATTTGAGGTCTCCTGGAAGTCGTACCCGGGTGGTTATTCATCGCTTACAAATATCTGGTAAAGGTATTGGAATGTGCTGCAGATAACTTGGATTATGTAATTTAGTGGCAGGTAGCAGTTGTTAGCCTGCCAAAGTATATCAATATAGTGTTATATTTTGGCAGACTGGCAAAGGTTGGTCTGATTGAACCTTGAAAATTGAATATCAGTATGGTGATATTTTTTTGTATAGAACGTGTCATTTTTGACGCTAAAAATATGAAATATCTTAGAGGACACAAAACATTCAAAACATTCTTTTGGAATGATGAGGGGCCATGAGCTACGCCAAGAGGTATTTGTCTGTGGACAGTATATTTTAACAGGATGATTGCAGATCGAACAAGGAATCGTAATAGAAGAAGGAAAAATATGAGCGGCACCCCGGCATGGGATATCGGTGGCAGATATTCCGAAAGTTTGAATGATAATGATACCTTTGCTGAAACGAAAACACGGCAACCAGGGTAGCGTCTGGTGCATGTTGCAGCGGGAAAGGGTGCTGCAGGGTGTAAGGTGGTCAGGCCGGGCCAGTCCTACATATTCCGTTCCACACCGGGCAGAGAAAATAAAAACCATACCAGAATGTATGCTGTGTTTCAGCTTATATTTCTGGTATGGCGTGTGGATTTATTTTTTGAAAGGATTGAATGAATGAAAATCTTTGGCTATATCATGTGGGGGATAATTGTTTTTGATTTTATTTTTATATTTTTTATTCCCCCATTACTTCTGCTTAGTATTTTCCTTGTTTTTTGAGAATCGTTCATCCCGGAGATATGCGGAAAAAAGCTTTTCCCTATATCCCTGGGATGAAAACAGAACTGCCATTCTGTTGGGGATGGATGGAGGACTTTATCGGGGTCTGATCTGTTTTAAATTTCGCAGGAAACAAAGTAATGTGACGTTAATACATAGGCGGACCTACAAAAGAAAATGATCTGTAAAATGAAACAGAGATACCCAAGAAAAAACGGTATACAGTGTCGGAGTAAAGGAATATGGGAAAATAGGAGGTAATGAAATGACAGCAGCCGTTTATCTTAACTTTTCAGGACCGGAGGCGCGGCAGCGTTTGGAAGATTATAAAGCCCTTGCAGTTAAGTATTGTGAACAGAAAGGATATGACCTGCTTGTCCTGATGCAGTTTATTGGGCCGGCAGCATTAACAGAAGAAATGGGGAAGGGCAAAATTGTGGAGTTAGCCAGAAAGCAACTGGTTGATACAATTATCATCCCCAACCTGTATACGCTCTCAAGTTTTCTTCCTGATGCACTCTGCATTTTGCGGCAGATCTATCAATATGGTGTAAAAGTAGAATGCCTGGAAGAACATCCTGAACAGTGTTCTTTATGCCGGACACAGCGTAAAGTAATCAGGCCGGCAAAAGAGAGAAGCGGCAGGGACATATTTGTTGTCCCTGTTTTTCTGGAAAGATTTATGAGCGAAGTGAAATAGGAGACTCCGTATGTTGACAAGGAAAGAATTGTTACATATGAGAAATATGTCTTTTGACGATGTAAATCCTGATGAAATCCCAGATATTAAAGATCTGGACATTGATGTTACAAAAAGTAAAGAAGAAAAGATTCTGGAAGTTCTGGAATCCGGAAGGAACCCTTATTTCATAAGAAGCGGAAACATTCTTGTGAAAATAGGGTTTGCTTCAACCAGCCGTACTATAGAGGAGGCACTGGAAAGCCTTGTGCAGATGAAGTGGTGATACAAGAGAAAAAAGCAGTTTGTGTCAGCAGATTGCGGGGGTAGACAGGGTAAAAAATCTATGGTATGATGATGGCAGGTTGGTTGTATTAATAGTGGCTGGAGTGCCAATCATCTTTAATTGGGAATCCTAACTAATTTAAATGATTGGAGCTATAGCTATGAAAAATCAAATATTACAAAAAATCTATCGTGTTGTCCTGTATCTGCGTCTTTCGTCTGATGATGGGGATAACAGAGAAAGTGACAGCATATCTAACCAAAGGATATTGACAAATGGTTATCTGAAGGGAAGAGGGTCAGAGTTCGTTGTTGTGGAGGAATTTGTGGATGATGGATATACCGGCACAAATTTCAACCGGCCGGCTTTCCAAAGTATGATGAAATTCCTTGAAGAAGGGAAAGCAGACTGTATTATCTGTAAAGACCTTTCCCGGTTTGGCAGGGATTTCTCCGGTGTCCTTCAATATGTTGAACGTATCCTTCCGAAAATGGGGATACGTCTGATATTAGTGAACGATAACTATGACAGCAATACCCCTAATCATGATTTTATTACCCTTAGAATGAAAAGCCTTATAAATGACATTTACCCTGCGGACACTTCCCGGAGCGTGCGTACAAACCTTTGTGCGAAAATGGCGGATGGACAGTGTGTAGCGGCATTTGCTTTTTATGGTTATTTGAAATCGCCGGAAGACAAGCATAAGCTGGTCATCGATCCCGTTGCGGGGGCAGTTGTGAGGGATATCTTCCATTTAAAACTGAAAGGACATAGCCTGTGTGCTATTGCTGACATTCTGAATGAACGTGGAATATTGCCGCCCCTGGCATATAAGCAGGTCTATCTTGGCCTGAATTTAAAAACAGGGTTTAAAACTACCGGAAAGAGCCGGTGGGAAGCAACCATGGTGCGGAGAATCCTTTTGGATGAACGCTATACGGGAGTTCTCCTGCAGGGAAAAACAACGACACCCAACCACAAGGTAAAAAAAGTCATACATAAGGCAAAAGAGGAATGGGTGCGTGTGGATAACGCCTTTGAAGGCCTTGTAGAGCGGCATATCTACGAGGCGGCCGTACACCTTTTGGGAAGGGACACCAGAAAAGGGGCCGGGGGGATTGCTTTACTTGGCGGTCTGGTAGAATGTGCGGACTGCCACCAGAGCATGATCCGCAAGAGTCCGGATGGAAAGAATTATTATTATATCTGTTCTACTTCCTTATACGATAAAGAGTGTACATCCCATAGTTTCAGTGAGAAGAAACTGGTCGGTATTGTAAAAGAAAGTATCCGGTATTTTATTTCTGTAATTGTAAGTCTGGAAAAAGCTCTTGAATACGTTAAGACCGTCTCCCTGCCAGAACAGAAGATGTTCGAGGCAGACCAGCAATTAAAGGTTCTTGAACAGGAATGTGACCGTATCATGCGGATTAAAAAGAATTTGTATGAAAGCTATTGTGAAGGGCTGCTGGATGATGATGAGTTTACGGATTATAAAAAGTCATATGATGTGGACCTGAAACAAAAGGAATCAGCTATTAAGAGACAGCGGGAAGATATTTCTGATATGCTGTCCATGATGGAAAAACAGCAGGAATGGATGAAGCATTTTCTGGTCTGCAAAGATACGGAAGAAATAGACAGGGTTATGGTGGCAATGCTGATAAAGCGCATCCGTGTACATTCCGATAAAAAGGTTTCTATTGAATTCTGGTTCGAGGATGAATTTGAACGGCTGATGGCATTATTGGAAACTGCAAACAGGATACAGCCAAATGGTGTCCTGGCTGACTTCCTCAATAAGATGGAAGGAGGGAACCAGAGTGCCTAGAGTAAGCAAAAGAAAGAAAAAGGTTACGGCACAGGCAGTACCGCAGGCTAAATATTACCGGGCTGCTGTTTATGTCCGTCTTTCCAGAAAGGATGGAGGCCATGGCCGGAAAGATTCGGTTTACATCCAGAAACAGATATGTACAGATTTCATTAAGAAACATCCGGAAATGCTTCTGACGAAAATATATACAGACAATGGAGTGACCGGTACGACTTTTAACAGGGAAGAGTTTGAGCGGCTTATGGAGGATGTCCGTGCAGGAAAAATCGACTGTATCATAGTAAAGGATTTTTCGCGTTTTGGGAGGGATGCCCTGGATGCTGTCGATTTAATTGATGTTATCTTTCCATCCTTAAATGTACGTTTTATTTCTGTTTTGGACGATTATGACAGTGAGAATCCGGCATGTGCGCAAGACCGGGTCAGCAACATTTTAAAGCATTTTATGAATGATTACTATGCCAGGGAAGTTTCCGCGAAGCTGGTACAAGCTCATAAACAGTCCAGGGAAAAAGGGGAATATTGGGGAGCCAGACCTCCATACGGTTACAAGTGGTCCCCGGAATCCAAGAAAATACTTATCCCGGATGAAGAAGAAAAGAAGATTGTCCAGCAGATATTTGACTGGTATGTGTTCCATGATATGTCCAGTTATGATATTGCAAAAGAACTGAATACGTTAAATGTATGGTCGGCACAGGAAAGCCATGAAATTCGGGAATATGGAAAACGGAAAAGAGAGAAAAAACTGCTTTGGCAAAACGCTTATATCAGCCAGATGCTTCAAAATCCGGTTTATATTGGCGCTGCTGTATATGGGAAGACACGCCGGATGCTTGCGGATAATATGCCATTATATTTAGTCCCAAGATCAGAATGGGATATACAGGAGAACGTTAGGGAACCGTTGATTGAAAGAACTATTTTTGAAAAAGCAATAGAAACCGCAAAGCAGCGTTGGAAAGATTGTCTGGAAGTATGGGGAGTAAAGGAAAATCGGCCCCATAGTGGAAATGGGCCGCTGTTGGGAAAAATCTATTGTGAGAACTGCAGAAAGAAATTGAGACGCAAAATGTGTGTAGATGGGGAATGCCAATATGCAGCTTACTATTGTGCTGCAACAAGGTATGCTGACCATGTATGCTCCTTGGCTTATATTAATGAAAAATATATCTTTGCGGCAATTGAGACCGCGCTAAAGTACCAGATTAAGTTGGCGGTTGATAATCAGAAAAAGTATGGAGGCGAGTTTTATCAGAGACTGGAGGATGAATCTAAAAATAGTATCAGAAAAGCGAAAGAAAAATATGAATCATACAATGCAAAAATAAAACAGTTGTTTGAGCATTACGCAACGGGGCTGCTGGATAAAGAAGAGTATATGGCTATTAAAGAAAGCTACACAGCCGAGCAGGAAAAAGCCCATGAAGAATTGGTACAGATCCAGAATCGTTCGCAGGCGGTTTTAGATACGCTGAGGGCAAAAATGGATTGGGCGGAAGAATTGCTGAAATATCAGAATTTTACAACCATTACGAAAGGGATTGTTGACCGTTTTATCGAAAGAGTGCTTGTAAAGAGCTGTGAGGAGATCACCGTATGTTTTTGGTTTGGCGATATCTTTCAGGAAGAAATACTAAATTTGGAAGGGGGCCTTGCACATGCGGTATAAATACATACTTGCTTATCTACGGCTGTCTAATGACGATGATGACAAGGCTGACGAGAGTAACAGCATTAAGAATCAGCGGCTGTTGATTGAACATTTTGTTAAGAACAACGAAGAACTTCAGGAGACTGAAATTATTTTCTTTGCAGATGACGGTTTTTCCGGGACTAATTTTGAGCGGCCTGAATTTAAAAGGATGATTACCCTCGCAAAACAGGAACAGCAATCCTGCTGTATCATTGTTAAAGACCTGTCCAGATTTGGAAGGGATACCATAACTGCACAAAATTATATTGAAAAAGTTTTTCCCTTTTTACAGGTCCGTTTCATTGCGATCAATGATTACTACGACAGTAACAGCAGTTACAGTAACAGGAAAGACACAGAAGTAAAGTTTAAGAATCTGATTAATGGCATTTATCCGGTAATCTGTTCTAAAAATATCAAGCAGGTTGTCCGAAAAAGTGGAGAAGCAGGAAAGTATTTGGGTTCGGTCCCTCCGTATGGTTATTTGTTTGCAGAGAATACTAAGACAGCCCTGGTTGTAGATAAGGAGACAGCTCCGGTTGTCAGAATGATTTTTGACAGAAGGCTTGCTGGGACTGGATATAGAGATATTGCAAGGGAATTGGAGGAAAAAGAAATAGCCTCCCCATATGCATATCTGACGGGAAAAGGTTTTGTGTGTTACAAAATCAATGTCCGTTTGCAATGGACAGCACAGATTGTAAGCAAAATATTAAAGAATCCGGTCTATGCTGGCATTATGGAGAATCATAAGACGGAAACTGTTTTGCTGGCAACTAAAGCAACACGTGTGATTCCGAAAGAAGAACGGATATATGTAGAAGGGACACATGAAGCGATTGTAACAAAAGAGGAGTTAGAGCGTGTCGCGGCAATGGTAAAACACCCCAAACAAGCTGATCAGGCAAAAAGAAAAGAGAAATATCTCTTTTCTGGAAAAATACGTTGTGGCCATTGTCGGAGATTAATGCGAATCAGAACAGATTATAAGATTCCCAGAATCAGTTGTAAGTCTGTTTATACAAAAGGTTCTAATTGCTTAGTGGGTGTTTACTCTATGGAACCGATTGAAAATCTGGTACTTCAACTGATCAGACAGCAGGCATCATTGGCTGAGGACGCAATAAAGCAGATAAAAGAAATGAATAAAACGCTGGATATCTCAAAATTAAGAAGAAAGAAGGGGGCATATGAAGGGCGGTTAAAAATCTGCAGGAGTAAGAAGATGGAGCTTTATGAATCGTTTGCAACGGGTAATCTGACAAAAGAGGAATATCTGGGCCAGAAGGGGGACATTTCCAAAAAGGAAGCCGAATACAAAGCCCAGAGCCATGAACTGCAGGAGAAGATTGCGGAAGCCGAAGCACGAAAAGCGAAAGAAGAGAATTCAGGTCTGAAAGCATTTATCAAATACAAGAATCTGGAAGCGCTCTCTTATCCGATTATACAGGAACTGATAAGAGAAATCTGCTTTTATGATCCGGAGCATATAGAAGTAATCTGGAACTATCAGGATGACTATCTGGAAACAGCACGGAATAATGCAGAATAAATATTATATATAGGTAGAAAGTGGGAAGGTCTGCATGGCAGCCTTCCTCTTTTGATGGCAGGGAAAGTTGATTATGGATGCGTAGTTCTGCAGGTTCTATAAAGTGGGAAGTGAGGAAATAGGGTGTATCTTGAAAAAATGACAATTGATGAAATAATGGAAATGATTGATGAAAAGGGGTATGGCTCCGTTGAGGCCCGAAAAATTTTTGAAGAGATAGAGTGCAACCGAAGACTTTATGACCGTCTGATCGCCACGCAGGGAGCTGTAGAGGTCCCTAACAGGATGGCAAACGCCGTGGTAAACTATTACCTGCACCGGATGGACGAACTGAAAAGAGTGCTTCCTTACGATGCAATGGGATGTGAATTTACAGTTCCCATTCTAATAATGCAGGAGTTCAGGAACAGCGATATCGTAAACCAGATGATAGCTTTCCAGAATGACTGGGCAAATCTGGACCCAGAGGGACTAAAGGTTGAGATTGAAAAATTCATAACAGTCCGTTTGGACCCACAGGGAATTATCTTATATATGGAAATGCTTGGGAACCAGAATATAATGAAAAGCCAGGAGGCCAGTATGTCACTTTGGGCATAGAGACAGGAGGGAGCACTTGGTAAAAGAAAGGAAACTTGCTGTGCCAAATACTACAATATTCATTGCACAGCTATCAGCAGGAACAAGAAACATTATCCGTAAGGATTTAGAACAACATGCGAGAGAAAATGGATACCATCTTGACTGGGATTGGGAAGCAAAAGATTATGTAGGCATGACAAGGCGGTTTTGCGATATTGATGAAATATACAAAGATACAAAACTGGTATTTTGTGAGCCAGGAATAGATATAGAGGAGTATGAAATCAGTTTACAGAGGAATATAACGATCAAACTTCCAGATGATGATATAGATGCACTATGCAAAAAAGCTGCAAAAGCGGAATTGACAGTCTCACAGTTGATAGAGAATTTTGTGTCTGATCTGATTGACGGTTCACGAACAAACGGTTCTGATGAGCGTATGTATGCACAACAATGGTTTGAACGCTGTTGGTTCAGTTCCCCTATGGAAGAGACTTTTCTTTCTTATCTGATTGATTTTGGCCAGATTGATACTGCAATAGAGACATGGGAGGAATTGGAGTATTATAAAAAACAGAGTGAATTAGACGAGTACGATAAAGAGGAAGTTGAGCTGCTTAACGAAGAGATAAATGAATTGTTCAATGACTATAAGGAACTTTATACTAATTGTGCGGATGAAACTCTTGAAGAGGGGATGAAAAGAGTCACTGAATGGTTCAAGGAGAGAGAAGCACTATTAAATGGAAGCAAAGATATGGCGGTTCAGGAGAAAAGGAGATGATATAGAGAAAGCCGCTGATAAACAAAATATCTTCATCAGATTTTAGATATTTCATTATATACCGTTCTTCCTCCTCAGTATCTGACGAGAGTATTGTATGCTTTAATCCCTGTTCAAT
>SFQZ01000100.1 GCA_004562915.1 bacterium | reverse complement strand
TGGACAAAATATAGTTGTTATGCCCGTTTTCGGGCTAGAAATCGAACCGCCGGGCAGGCGGGGATAGCTTATTGATACTTGCCCCATCAGGGGCATTGAATAAGAAGCCCCCACTTCAAACAAAGTTAAGTGGTGGGAGCATGTCACCACAAGAGCAGTTTGCTATGAAACTGAATGTCAGCAGACAGGCGGTTTCCAATTGGGAGAATAATAAAAATCTTCCGGATATAGGAATGTCGATTCTAATGTCGAATGTATTTCAGATCTCTGGATCAATTAATTAAAGGAGATAATCATATGAACAACATGACGGAAAAAGTAATTAAAGATGGAAGCGAAACAAGAAGAGCGAAATACAACATGAAAACTTCTTTCTGTTACCATCAGGATTTCTATGCATATTCTGTGTCTTGATATCTTTTATGACAGTGGGAATCAGAGCTATTATTAATAAAGTGAAAAGCAGAAATTGCTAATTTTATTCCTATTTTCTTTACACAAAGAAATTAGAAAATTCCAGTCTTTATATTTCTAAAAGTATTGTTTTACATTTTTTCAATAGCATAATGTATGTATTACCTTCGTGTGATTCTATTCATACGGAGGTTTCTTTTATAAAAACCTGGAAAGGATATCCATATTTATCGAATTGTGATGTCATCACAGAAAGAAAAGAAGAAATCCTGTATACTGCAATTATAAAGACAAGGAGGAACTATAATGAGAAGATGGATTCCCTTTTTATTGCTTTTATTATTTCTGGCAGGCTGCACAGCATCCAATGAACAGGAAAACAGTTATCGTCAGATCAGTATGGATGAGGCTGTAACCATGATGGAAGAAGAAAGTGGTTATATTATCCTGGATGTCCGGACACCGGAAGAATTTCGTGAAAGACATATTCCCAATGCAATTAATATTCCAAACGAAACGATTGGTTCGGAGGATATTCAGGAACTGCCGGACAAGGATCAGCTGATTCTGGTGTACTGCCGCAGTGGAAACCGAAGCAAACAGGCTTCTGGAAAACTGGCAGAATTGGGATATACGAATATTGTAGAAATTGGCGGCATTAATGACTGGACAGGAGATACTGTTTCAGAACCGTAACATCATCACAGAAGATTAAAAATGATTTTGATATAGTAAGATCATAAAAGAAAAAGGAGGACGATCATATGTCTGTTATCAATATCACTAGAAACAATTTTCAGAATGAAATTATAAATTCCGACAAACCGGTACTTTTGGATTTCTGGGCTCCGTGGTGTGGCCCCTGCCGTATGGTAGGTCCAATCCTGGAAGAGATCGCAGGGGAACGCTCTGATATCAAAATTGGAAAAATCAATGTAGATGAGCAGCCGGAGCTTGCAAGCCAGTTTCGCGTTATGAGCATTCCTACACTGATTGTTATCAAAGATGGAAAAATTGTCAATCAATCTATGGGAGCAAAACCCAAGAACACAATTCTTGCGATGCTGTAAGGAGGGTCATAAATATGGGATTTTTTGATCTGTTCAAACAAAAAGATATCAATGAGGGCATAAAAGAGTATCAATCCGTTTCAGGAGCTGTTTTACTGGATGTGCGTACACCCCAGGAATATAAAGAAGGACATGTTCCGAAAAGTAAAAATGTACCACTGCAGATGATAGATAAGGTTACATCAGTGGTCACAACAAAAGAGACACCTTTATTTGTCTATTGCTATTCTGGTTCCCGAAGCAGCCAGGCAGTAAATACGTTGAAACGTATGGGATATTCAAACGTAACTAACATTGGAGGAATTTCTTCCTATATAGGAAAGGTGGAACGATAAGATGAAGGTATTAATTGTAGGCGGTGTGGCAGGTGGTGCAACCGCAGCTGCACGCATCCGCAGATTAGATGAAACTGCAGAAATCACGGTATTTGAACGTTCGGGATATATATCCTACGCAAATTGTGGACTGCCGTATTATATTGGAGGTGTGATTACAGATCCGGAGGAGCTGACACTTCAGACACCGGAAAGTTTCTTTTCCCGCTTCCGAATCAATATGAAAGTCCACCATGAGGTGACTGCGATCCATCCGGATCAAAAAACAATTTCGGTAAGGAATTCGAAAACCGGTGAAGAATTTGAGGAATCCTATGATAAATTGATTCTCTCTCCGGGTGCGAAACCAACACAGCCACGGCTTCCGGGTGTAGGAATTGAAAAAGTATTTACCCTCCGTACGGTAGAGGATACCTTCCATATCAAAGAGTATATCAACAAGAATCAGCCAAAGTCTGCCGTATTAGCCGGTGGTGGTTTCATCGGCTTGGAACTGGCAGAAAACTTAAAGGAACTTGGCATGGATGTGACCATTGTCCAGCGTCCAAAACAGCTTATGAATCCTTTTGATGCAGATATGGCTTCTTTTATTCACAGTGAGATGCGGAAACATGGAGTGAAGCTTGCTTTGGGACATACGGTAGAAGGATTTGAAGAAAAAGATGGCGGAATAGATATTTTGTTGAAAGATGAGATGCCGCTGCATGCAGATATGGTAGTTCTGGCAATTGGCGTTACCCCGGATACACATCTTGCAAAAGACGCAGGACTGGAATTGGGAATCAAAGGCAGTATTGTCGTAAATGACCGGATGGAAACTTCTGCACCGGATATTTTTGCTGCCGGCGATGCAGTACAGGTGAAACATTATGTGACCGGGCAGGAAGCATTGATCTCTCTGGCAGGACCTGCCAATAAACAGGGACGCATCATTGCGGACAATATTTGTGGTGGTGACAGCAGATATCCGGGCAGTCAGGGCAGTTCTGTCATTAAGGTATTCGATATGACAGCAGCGACCACGGGAATGAATGAAACCAATGCAAGGAAAGCCGGTCTCGATGTAGATACGGTAATCCTTTCCCCTATGAGCCATGCCGGTTATTATCCGGGAGGCAAGGTGATGACCATGAAAGTTGTTTTTGAAAAAGAAACATATCGTCTTCTGGGGGCTCAGATTGTTGGCTACGAAGGGGTGGACAAACGGATCGATGTATTGGCTACAGCGATTCATGCGGGAATGAAAGCTACGGAGCTTAAAGACCTGGATCTGGCCTATGCTCCACCGTATTCTTCTGCCAAGGATCCTGTGAATATGGCTGGTTTTATGATAGACAATATTTCGAAAGGCATATTGAAACAATGGCATCTGGAGGATGTTGATCTTTTACCTCGGGATGGAAGTGTGACTCTTTTGGACGTGAGAACTGTCAGAGAATATGGCAATGGTCATATCGAAGGATTCAAAAATATTCCGGTAGATGAACTTCGGGAACGTCTGGATGAGATTGAAAAAGATAAACCCGTTTATGTGATCTGTCAAAGTGGACTTAGAAGCTATATCGGAACACGTATATTGGAAGGAAACGGATATAAAGCCTATAACTTCTCAGGAGGATTCCGTTTTTACGATGCGGTGATGCATGACCGGTGTCTCATTGAAACAGCAACTGCCTGCGGAATGGATCAGTAAAATATATGCCCATCTTCAATGTTTAAAGGTTGAAGATGGGCATTCGTTTATACATTTTGTAAATGTTCTAATTTTTCTTTATTCAGAATCGTTACGGTACCACGAGACAGTTTGACCATGCCTTCGCTTTGAAAATAGCGGAGCATTCGTGTAATGACTTCCCGGTGTGTACCCAGATGATTGGCAATGGCTTCATGAGTCAGTTTCAATTTATCACTTTCTTCAATCGAAGATTCTTCCAGAAGAAAAGATGCAACCCTTTTATCAAGGCTTTTCCACATGATCTGCTCGATCAGCCACATGACATCAGAAAAACGGGCAGCCATCAGTTCATTGGTATAATTTGCCACCGGTGCGGATTCGTCCATAATGCTTTTATAGATTTCGGTCGGAATGATCCAAAGCTCGGTATCCTTTTCCGTTTCAATGGTGATTTCAAACTGGATGGACCGCATCATGCAGGAGGCAGAAAACAGGCACATATCCCTGTCAAACAGGCGATAAATGGTAATCTCACGACCCTCGTCTGAAAGAATATATGCGCGAAGCTGTCCGTACTTGACAAGAAGGAGACCGGTACAGTCCATGTTCCCGTTGTGAATGATGGTTCCTTTCTCGGCTTTCCGTGTAATAAGCCCTCTCTGAATGCGACTTTTTTGTTCAGCAGTCAGTTGATTCCATATGGGAAAATAGTTTTCAAATTCCATGTTCCATTCCTCCTTGCACTGTTTATTATTATATCTTTATTTCGGGCATATGTCAAATACATTATTGACATATGCCCGAAATCGGCTTATAATGTGGGAAAAGGTTTTCCAAAGGGGGAGTTTTATGCCAAGACCTATGAAATGCAGAAAAGTCTGCCACTTTCCACAGATATTGGAGTTTTCGCCCGTTGATATAAAAACAGAAAGAGAACCGGTCATTTTGGCTGTGGATGAGTATGAAACGATTCGTCTGATTGATAAACAAGGTTTCAGTCAGGAACAATGTGCGGCTTTTATGCAGATCGCAAGAACAACGGTACAGAGAATCTACGAAAGTGCGAGGAAAAAGCTGGCAGATGCTATTGTAGATGGACGTCCGCTTCGGATCGAAGGCGGAGATTTCTGGCTTTGCAACGGACAGAGTGCGAATTGCGGTCAGCATGGCTGTTTCAAACAGATGGTTTATCAGCAATATAAAATAGAAAAAGGAGAACATATTATGAGAGTGGCAGTGACTTATGAGAAAGGACAGATTTTCCAGCACTTCGGTCATACCGAACAGTTCAAGGTCTATGATGTGCAGGAAGGAAAGATCATCGATTCAAAGATTGTAGATACGAATGGCAGCGGCCATGGTGCATTGGCTGGCATACTGACTGCGCTGAATGCAGATGTTCTGATCTGCGGTGGTATCGGTGGAGGTGCCAAGGCAGCTCTGGAAGCAGCAAATATCAAGCTTTATGGAGGTGTGTCCGGAAATTCAGACGATGCAGTCGCCGCTCTCCTTGACGGAAATCTTGCATATAACCCGAACATAATGTGTAATCACCATAATCAGCATCATGGAGAGAATCATAATTGTGGAGAGCATGGCTGCGGTGAACATCATTGTGGAGAGTAACACTAATTTGGTGATAACATCACGGAAGAAAATATGTGGTTTGTTATAATCAAATAAGGAGGTGTGATAACAGATGAAACAAATGGTATGTTCTGTTTGCTCGTATACATATGACGAAGCAAAAGGTATTCCGGAGGCGGGAATTGCCCCGGGAACAAAATGGGAAGAACTTCCGGAAAACTGGAAGTGTCCATGGTGCGGCGCAGGAAAAGAAGCTTTTCGTGAGAAAAAGGACGAGGGTCAGACTGTAACTCAGGAGAAATTAGAAAAACCACATGTGGAAAAAGAATTATCTGCAATGGAAATGAGTATTATATGTTCTAATTTGTCCAGAGGATGTGAAAAACAGTATCTTCAGGATCAGGCTGACGCATTTAAAAAACTTGCTGACTTTTTTAAATCCAAGGCGGAACCGGTAGAAGAAGCTAATGTTCAGAAATTACTGGATCTGATCGAAACTGATCTCACGGTGGGATATCCCTATGGCAATTCTGTTTCTTCCGAAAAACCGGACAGAGGAGCGTTGAGATGCCAGGTGTGGAGCGAAAAAGTAACTCGCATGCTCAAATCCCTTTTATCCCGTTATGAAGCAGAAGGTGAGAAGATGCTGGAAAATACTGGTGTACATGTTTGTACGGTTTGCGGGTTTGTTTACGTAGGAGATTCCGCTCCGGAGCTTTGTCCGGTATGTAAAGTTCCGAGTTGGAAGTTCGAAAAAATGGAAAGGAGGGCGTAGTAGTGGCTGATAAATATGCGGTTAGAAATCTTAGATTATGTACCAAGGACTGTCTTTGCCTGTATGTTTGTCCTACAGGTGCAACAGATACAGAGAACAGTATCATTGATGTAAATAAGTGTATTGGCTGCGGGGCTTGTGCAGATGCCTGTCCTTCTTCCGCAATATCAATGGTGCCAAAGAATTGCCCACCTCAGCAGAAGAAAGAAGATCATGTGGTAGAAGCACTTCGAGGATTAATTCAGAGTAAAGCACAGGCTGAATGCATAGCAGCAGAATTACCGGATGCTTTAAGTGTGGCAGTTGAAAAGTCAAGCCGTTTAATGGCAGAAGATCTGTGCAGGGAAGCAGGATTCATGTTGCCGCAAAGCGGCAATACAAAACAATTTCTGGATGCAATCAGGAGCTATCCGGATATTCCACAGGAAGAAGTGGAATTTTTATTAAAATCAATTCATTTTAACGAGAAAACGGAGGAATTAAAAATGGAAAAATGGAAATGTACAGTATGTGGTTATGTTCATGAAGGACCTATGACAGAAGATTTTAAATGTCCGGTATGCAAACAGGGAGCAGACAAATTTGTAAAAATAGAAGAAACACCTGTTGCAGAAGCAAAGAATCCATTTGCCGGTTCTAAAACAGAAAAAAATCTCTGGGAAGCATTTGCCGGAGAATCTCAGGCTCGTAATAAATATACATATTTTGCATCTGTTGCTAAGAAAGCCGGATATGAGCAGATTGCAGCATTATTTTTACAGACAGCTGAAAACGAAAAAGAGCATGCAAAATTATGGTTCAAAGCGCTTGGGGAATTAGGCGATACAGCTGAAAATCTTCTCCATGCAGCAGAGGGTGAAAATTTTGAATGGACCGATATGTATGACCGTATGGCGAAAGAAGCTGATGAAGAAGGGTTCCATGAACTTGCAGAGCAGTTCAGAGGTGTTGGAGCCATTGAAAAAGCACATGAAGAGAGATATCGTGCACTTCTTCATAACGTAGAAGCGAAACAGGTATTTGAAAAAGCTGGTATTGTTATGTGGGAATGCCGCAATTGCGGACATCTTGTAACTGGTACAAAAGCACCGGAAGTATGCCCTGTATGTAAACATCCGCAGAGCTTCTTTGAAGTGAGAAAAGAGAATTATTAATAATATGCGAAGAGGCATAATATTGGCCTTTAGATGATGAAAGCATAAGAGCATGATTTTGTCACCTGCCGGGTTATTCCGGCAGGTGAATTTTGTTAAGGGGGGACATACGATGAAGCGAGGAGATGTCAGCTTTACGTTTCTGAACCGTATCGAGGAAGTTGAACTGAATATTAAAGATGAAAGATGGCAGTCTGCGCTGGCACTTGCGTTGACCCTTCCAGACATTTGTGGAGGGATTGCATTTCCTGACATTGTGAAAAGATATCGGGATGGCCGGGTGATGTTGGATCGGCAGAAGAATCCGACACGTGATGTAGGCGGACAGTATATCAGATGGTTTGATGAATATGCTGGCGATTTTTTTAAGGTATCATCAAAAGACCCAGTTCCTTATATTTGTGGGGAACGGTGCTGGCAACTTCGATGTGAATATCTGCACCAAAATAAAGGATTTTTGAATGATGTAACAGAAAGCTCCATACACTTTCATCTTGGAATTAATTGTGGAACATCTGTCTGTCAGTTAGATGAATCCAATGTGCAGAATGGATTAACAGATATTCGGATTGACATTGAACAGTTCTGTCTACGTATGTGCCGTGCTGCAAAAAAGTATTATTATGATGTAAATAAAGAAAAAGATTTTAGTCTATACAATACTCCGGTATTGGATTTTATCCAAACGAAAAAGGAATTTAGATCCAATCCTCTGATTGTTGTTATGTGTAGCAAGCCGATGTATGCAAATGGATTAAGTATGACATTAAAACAGATTTCCACGCAGATCTTAATTTGCCAGGCGGCAGAAGAAGCACGAAAAAATCTAGGAAAACGAAAACCCGCCATCTGGATTGTTACAGAAGAAATGATGGAACAACAAGATCAACCTTGGAGATCAGGAATAAACAGACCAGTCATTATACTGACACGTGATATTGAAAAAGACTATCAGATCCAAAAAACAGATGGAAAACTTACAGTTCTTAGTTTTCCGATACAGCCGGAAGTCTTACGAAATGCAGTAAAACTGTATTTGATGTAAAGGAGAGTCATGTGATGCAGATTATTCTATCAGTTTTATTTGCCATACTTCTTTTATTTGTTTTCATAGATCTTTATAAAAAAAACAGGATTTGTAAAATACAGGAAAAACAAATAGATAAATTACAACAGAATGTGAATAATATTGGGGAAAAGTTGAACAGACAGAAAAAGACTTGTCAGGAGATATGGGATGCAGCAAATACCATTCATTTGTATGCGTCTCTCTCTGAAGAAGAAACACAATCAAAGGATTTGAAAGTAAAGCAGTCAGAAATAAGGCGGCTTTCGGAAAAGATTATTTCTTTAAGTGACAACAGAGTATAAAGCGTATATTACCTTCGTATGATTTGATTTATACGGAGGTTTCTTTTTGCCCTTTTTCTT
>SFQZ01000018.1 GCA_004562915.1 bacterium | reverse complement strand
CATTCCGGAATTTTTCTGGATACTGACCTTTTTTCTCCTTACCTATGGGCGCTCTGTATACGTCCATCTGCTGGCAAGAAATCATTTAACAATTAACTATTTTCCTAATTAAAGAGCAATTCTCACTTTTATATTTTCTCTACCTGTTATCCGCTTTCATCTGTATAATCCAATTCATAAAGGTGTCAAAGGTGAGCTTCACATTTCCACAATTACAATGGTAAATATATTTCTGTCATTCTATTTTCACGACCTCATAACCGGCATTCTCTATAGCCTTCTTAATCTCTTCATCCTGTACATCTTTTTCCATGGAAACCACCGCGGTTTTCCTTTTCAGATTTACCTTGGCTGAAACTCCATCCAATGAATTCAATCTGCTTTCCACACGGGCTTTGCAATGTTCACAGGTCATCCCCTCAATGATAACCGTTCTTTGCTTTACAACCTGTTTCAGTTTCTTTCTTTTCACCTTAACGGAGGAGCCTCCACCACAACATCCACCCTCACCTTTGAAGTGCTTTATAGTCGAACTGATTCCTATGATGATTAAGATAACCAGTATCACAATAATGATTACATCTGCCATTTCTTCTGCTCCTCTCAAACCCTCTACCTCTCTAAACAGGTTTCCTCTCTGTAATTCTTTACACCAAAAGTAAAATAAATAAAATGGAACAGCCAGACACAGCCCAGCACAATTCTCCCCAATGAACCATTAAACCTAAATCAAGAACTATCGTATCAAACACATTTACCACAAACCATATACAGTAACAATATAAAACGTTTCACTGTGATGCCTTTCATCAAAACGCAATTTTCATTTCCCTACTCCACATTCTTCAGTGCCTCATCCATCGGAATCTTCTTTATTCTGGCAAAATCCAGAATCATCACGAACAGATATCCGATCAGGACAAACAAGAACATTTTGACATATCCTGCCGGTTCGATGACAAACGCAAACCAGCCACTGTAACTGAACATGATTGCTTTCCACGCCTGTGCCATGACGAGTGTGCCCAGAATCACACTAATCGCATCCGAAACAATCAATATCATGGTTGTAGAAAGCAGATACAGGCTTGCTATCTCCCGATTTTCGTACCCCAGAATTTTCGTCATAGATATAGCTTTCTCATTCTTCTCTATGATGATTTTGGTCAGAAGATAGATTAAAACTGCCGACAATAAAATACACAGAATCTGGAAATATTGCATATACGCTCCCATGGAGTGATCCATCTGATCACACATTTTCGTGATATCCCGCTGGGTAATCACTGTTGCGACGTACCCATCCTCGATATCTGTTATTTCCGAATCCGACAAAAAGCCCGAGAATTCCTCTTCGTCCAAAGCAAACACCCGGCGACAATTTTCAAGCGGCATAAAAACAGCGATACTCTGACATCTGTCGTAAATACCGGCAACTTCAAACTGATACTGTTTATTCTCATATTTTTCATCCAGGGTAAATGTATCTCCTATCTTCAATCCATATTTTTCGCCAAACGGCTTCGAGATATAAACCACATTTTCCTTTAATGTCTCCAACCCGGAAATCTCTACATACCTGCTCTCCTCAATAATGCCATATATAGACACCTCTTCATCGATTTCATCACTCTTCTTCTGTAAAGAATACATGCTGAATTTCTCGGCATCTTCGTTCGACGTTGTAATGATATCTCCATCCTCATCTTCATAGTTCTTTAAAACACATTGATATTTTGCAAACATCATATCTGCGGCGTTGTCCTTATAATATTTCAATGTGGACGGCATGCCGACTGCCATGGCGAGCATGACCATGATAAAGAAAATGCCCACAAACAGAATCACATAATTCGGAATGTTCTGGAGGATGATCCGGAGGCGGAACCTGCTAAGGAATGACCATCTCGGAAGGCGCATCGCCTTTTTGCGATTTGTTTTCTTAAGGTCGTGTCGCAAAAACTGCAATGGCGTATGTTGCATCATTTTGATAATCACACATAAATTCACTGCCAGCATGAGAATGACCGGAATGAGTGTTGTCTTAATGAATGCATCCGCATTCCATACCGTTTCATATGCCGGGAGACTGTAGCTGTTATAATACATGGACACAACGACGTTTTTAAACACCGTATATCCCATTATATTTCCAATTGTTGCTGCAAGAACCGTCACGATGACCGGCATGGATAAATAATGCCAAATCAATTCGCCTTTCGTATATCCCAACGCCCGAAGCGTTCCGATTGGCGACGCTTCCTTCGTGATTGTATTGCTGATGGTAACCGCAAAAATAAATGCAATAATCACAATCAGAATATCCAAAAGCACGCCGCCCATTGCCTTGTCGGAACCCATATCCTTCGTCGCAAAGTTGATTGCCGGATTCACATATCGCGGCATGTAGTCCACAATTTCATTTTTAAAAACAACAGTCTGTGTGAGAAGCGCTTTCATAAAATCGTCGGAAAATCTTTTTTCTTCTTTCTCGTCTGTCGGCTGTTTTTCATACTGCCATGCATATGTATAGTGAACCGGCTTATCCAGACGAACAAATCCGCTCTCCGTCACCATGGCTACATCAAATTTTAATGCATCAAATATAAGATCGGTACTTTTCTCATGTAGCGTCGAATAATTGACATAAGAGATCAATCCGACAACCTGGAAGGACTGTCCCCCGACACTGATTGTTGCTCCAACTTCAATTCCGGCATTATCCGCATGCATACGGTCAATGGCGATCTCATCCTCTGTCTCTGGAAATCTTCCCTCCATCAGACAGGCAAGATTTACTTCTTCTGTCTTCGCATACACCCGGATCGTCCCGTCCGATTCTCCATCATTGTCATTATCCTCTTCTTCATTTCTGTAAAAATTTTCATATACCGTCACGGGAACAGACTGAAAATCCGAATCATTTAACTCATACACTTCTTCTGCATCCGCATATTCTTCATCAATTTCCTCTAGAATTGCTTCCCATGCCTCATCATATGCCTTTTGATAAGTTCCGTCCTCTTTTGCCTGTGTAATTGCCGTTGGAAGCATGGAAGTAACCAAAGCCTCATCTAACCCCTGTGCCAGAAGAGACTGTTTCATCTGTGCTTCAAATTCTTCCCCAAACTTTTCATCCAACTCTGCTTTTGCTTCATCCAGATAATATTGCTTTACATCCGCTTTTTCACCGGATTGAATGGCTGATAACATGTCCTCATCGGCATTGCTTTCCAGTTCAAAATGTCCGTCTTCCAGCTTATATTTGGATACACCCTCATCGGCTGATTTCATCATACTACCGTTAGCCACATACATACCGGATACAAATCCTATGGTCAGGATCAAAAACAGACTTACTACTAAATACTTTTTCCAGTCACCTAAAAGTTCTCGTGGAATACGTTTCAGAAGCGGGTTTTTTACTTTTTTCCTCCTCATACCTGCCACACTCCTTTACCACTCTAGTTCCGCCGCCGAAACTTTGCTTGTGTTAATATCGTCATGGCGGACACCGCCATCACGAAGCTTAACCACATGGTCAGCCATATGCCTGATTGCTTCATTGTGCGTAACCATGATGATCGTGTTTCCATATTTTTTATTAATCTCTTCAATCAGTTTGAGAATCTCTTTCGATGTGTTATAATCCAATGCACCTGTAGGCTCATCACAGAGCAAAATATCCGGATTTTTTACAATGGCACGACCAATGGATACCCTCTGCTGCTGTCCGCCGGAAAGTTGGTTCGGCAGTTTGTACCTATGATCATAAAGACCAAGAGTGTGTAGTAATTCATCGATATCCAGCGGACAATCAGACAGATATGCTCCCACCTCAATATTCTCCTTAACATTCAGGTTTCCAATCAGATTGTACATCTGGAATACGTATCCAAGATGCTTCCTCCGATACTTTGTCAGACCCTTTTCTCCCATATCCTCCAGCTTATCACCGTTAATAGATATGTAACCTGAATCCGCATTGTCTATCCCACCTATAATATTAAGCAATGTGGATTTTCCGGAACCTGAAGGTCCAAGTATAACGCAGAACTCGCCCTTTGCAACAGAAAAGTTCATCCCACGAAGCACTTCCTGACGGGTTTCTCCTCTTCCAAATCCTTTTTTCAGGTTAACTATTTTCAAAAAATCTCGTTCTTCCTCAGACATTTTCACAATCCTCCTGTTTCTATAATTTCCAACTTGCTGCCATTTCCCTTGACTCCACAAATCGCTTATAAATTCCCTCTTGCTTCATCAGTTCCTCATGCCTTCCCTGCTGGACGATTTTTCCCTGGTTGAGCACCAAAATCCGGTCCGCATTCCGTACCGTTTTCAATCTGTGAGCTATCATAAAGATGGTCTTTTCTTTCGTCAATGCGTCAATGGCTTCCATCAATTCCTTTTCATTCTCAGGGTCCACATTTGCTGTAGCCTCATCCAGTATGATTACCGGAGCATCCTTCATGATGGCTCTGGCAATACTGATTCTTTGCTTCTCTCCACCGGAAAGACTTGCTCCGCCCTCTCCAATCACAGTTTCATATCCATCCGGCAGTGCCATGATAAAGTCATGACAGCAGGCTTTCTTTGCTGCCTCTATGACTTTTTCCATCGGTGCATCTTCCTGCCCAAATCGGATATTATTGGCGATGGTATCCTGAAACAGATACACATTCTGGAACACGAAACTGAAATTTTTCATCAGACTGTCCATGCTGTAGTTTCGCACATCTTCTCCGCCGAGGGTAATATTTCCTTTATCCACATCCCAGAATCTTGCAATCAGGTGGCATAACGTTGTCTTCCCGCCACCACTTGGTCCCACAATCGCCGTAGTTGTTTTCTCCGGAATATGTATGGATACATCATCAATTATTTTGGACTTCTTTCCTATAGAATCTTTATCATAATAAAAATCCACATGCTTGATATCCACATCATAATTTTTTGGCGTAATATCTTTCCCTTCAATATCCATCTCCGGTAAATCAAGGATTGCCTGTGCCTTATCCACGCCCATATCTACCACTCGCAATAGAGCCGAATAATTTCCTGCTGTTCCTAAGCTGTCCAACACTAAGAAGGAACAGATAATCATACCAACACAATTCAAAAGCTCCATCCTCCCCTGCAAATACAGATAAATGGATAATAATGTCATTACCACCCCTGTCAGTTTGATAATTCCATTTTGTATCTGCATCAACGGAACAAATTTCAGTTCCATTTTCGTATTAATATTACGATTCCCCTCGATCGCCTTATTCAGTTTCTTAGAAGTTCTTCCTGTAAGATTATATCCCCGAACTTCAGATATTCCCTGCACGTACTCCAGAACTTTTTCTACCACATCTGTATCTGACGCTGTCTTTATTGGCGTAAGCTTCTGACTTCTTTTCTGTAAAACACTGTTTACTCCAAAAAATAACAGAATCCCGACGACAGCAACAAGTCCGATTCTCCAGTCAAAGCAGAGAACCATAACAGTAATAACAAGTGTAGTCAGCATTCCCTGTGTTGTCATCATCACGACTCGTGTGGCGACATCTGCAAGCTGTTCCATGGTATTGGTGGTAACGCTTGTTATCTGTCCAAGGCTGTTCTGATTGAAATAACCCATAGGCAGATAGCGCATATGCTCTGCTATTTCAATACGCTTACCGGCTGCCGTATAATAGCCTGCTTCACACTGTAGCATTGTAATATGGTATTTGATAACGGAACCAATAACCACACTAAGCAATAAGATGCCAAAGCACTGCCAAAGGAGTACAGATGTCACCTTATCTTCAATAATTCCGTCAAGTAAAAGCATAATTGCCGGAATTTTCACAGCTTCCATCAGTGCAAACAGCACGCCTAAAGCCAGTGATTTATAAAATTTTCTTTTATTGATCTCTCCGCAAAAGTCAAAGAACTTCCGAAATATTTTAAGCATATACTTCACCTCCCATATCCTTTACTCCGACATGTGATTTCCACATTTTAGAATAAATTTTCCCGTTTTTCAGTAATTGTTCGTGAGTACCTTCTTCTGCAATTTTTCCATCCTCCACAACAAAAATCCGGTCTGCATCTGCGATGGTAGAAAGCCTGTGGGCAATCACGATCAAGGTCTTTCCCTGAACCAGCCGCGCCACCGAAGACTGAATCACTGCTTCATTTTCCGGATCTGTATAGGCAGTTGCCTCATCTAAAATTACAATCGGAGCATCCTTTAACATGGCTCTGGCGATGGAAATTCTCTGTCTTTCTCCTCCGGACAAATGTCCTCCGGCACTTCCCACAACCGTATCATAGCCATGTTCCAGTCCCATGATAAAATCATGGCAGCCACTTTTCTTCGCCACTTCTTCCACCTCTTGGTCTGTCGCATTTAATTTTCCCATACGGATATTTTCCCGTATGGTATCATCAAACAAATAATTATCCTGGGACACATATGCCACTTTTCGGTTATATTCTTCCAAGGACAAGCTCCGAATATCTATGCCACCGATTTTGATACTTCCACTCTTTACATCCCATAGCGATGCAATCAGTTTTGCAATCGTTGATTTTCCACTGCCGGAAGGACCAACAATTGCATTTACAGTTCCTTCTTTTATCTGTAAATTCACACCATGAAGTACTTGCTTTTCATTGTATCCAAATGTAACATCACAAAGCGAAACCGCATAATCTTTCACATTTTCCCTATCTTTTGCGGGACGCTCTAATTCTTTCCATGATAAAATACCAACCACCTCTCCAACAATGGTTCCAACTTTTGCCAGATCATCCATATAACTCATGGTAGTGATTAACGGTGAGACAAGTCCCAAGGATAAAATCAGACACATAACAAGCTCTGCAAAGGTAAGACTTCCATTCATATAAAACTTTCCACCAACAGGCACTACTGCTAGAGAAGTACAAGGTGCAAGTACCATGGCGATACAAAAGAATACGTTACATCTTCGCATCCACTCCACGTAACAATCAGCACCTTCCTTTGCGGCTACCTCGAATTTTTCATAGGATTTCTGTGCCTTACCAAAAGCTTTGATCACCTCGATACCATTGATATACTCTACTGCTGTATCATTCAGTGTCTTTGTTTTATTTACTGTATTCTGATAACTTTCTTCATAACCAAGCATCATTCCCATGTAAGCGAACAACCCAAGCACAAGAGTAACCAGAGAAACCAGTCCCATTCTCCAGTCGATAATGAGAAGATAAATAAACACCGCTAGGGGTGCCATGAGATTTGCCGTGAATTCCGGCAACACATGTGCCAATGTTGTTTCAATACTATCGACACGCTCTACCATGATATTTTTCAGTGAGCCGGATGGTGTATCTTTGACACGGCCAAGGGGCACCTTTGCCAGCTTATCACATAACCTCTTTCGAATGGTTGCTAACACATGGAAGGTGGCTTTGTGGGAACAGGAAGTAGATATACCATGAAAGGTAACCCTGCCTATCCAAAATACAGCCATGATGATGCCATCTCTTAAATAGAACTGCCCGTCACGATTCCCTCCAACCAGCTTTGCCACCATATCTCCCATGATAATGTAAGGCACAATGCTGCAGGCAACGCCAATGATGGCCAAAATCACACTTGCAAGATACAGGCTCTTTTTCTCACCTGCGAATTCGGCAAGCCAGCTCATCGTGCTTCTTTCTTTTTGTTTCATTGCTATTCCTCCTTGCTATAGTTAGTTTTTTCTAACTCACGATTTATTTTTAAGAGAAACCCGAAATGAGTTTCTCTTATTTACAAATCTATAATTGTTCGCCAAACTTGACACCTAATAGTTCTTCCCAGCCTGCTGTGTAAAATTGTTGCAACTGTCGGACATACTCTCTTGCTTCTTCTTTTGGCATATCATGAACAATTGTTTCAAATGCACCCGTAAAAAGTCCACTGGAAACCATATGAATTAAATTATTATTGATTGGTTTTATATTAATTCCCATCTGCTTTAAGGTTTCTATATATGCATACGTAGAAGCTGTTTCTTTCAATACTAATTGATGAATAAAACCAACATATTGTGTTCCTTCCGAACAAAGAATAAGCAATTTAAATTCATCATAATAATCATAGATATAGTCAAGCATCTGAAGCATTGCATCCTCAGAAATATCTGTCATCCTCTTCGTTTGCTCTTCCCCGGACAACTTATTAAAATTTCCAAGGGTTGTGTCAAATATTTTTAAAACATACTCCGCATGCTCACCTACCAACGCATCAAACAATTCTTCCTTGCTTTTATAATAACCATAAAAAGCTCCTGTCGTCACACCTGCCGTCTTCACAATATTGCGTAAAGAAGCTAATGGGAAACCTTTATCCAGAAATTCCTGTTTCGCTGCGATATGAATTTTTTCCAGTGTAGATGTTACATTGTCCTGACTCACCATTTACCTCCGTATATAACAGTGTTATATAACACAGTTATAAGCATAGCTTTGATATCTATAATTGTCAAGGCGGTTAATTGAGTAAATTTATCAAATATAAATCTCACATGCAAACTTCTCCTATTACTTCCCCTGTGCTTCCTTCAAATAACAAATATCAATATTTCCGCAAATCGGAATTTGCACAAACACCGATGTTCCACTTTACCATTACGAAACACCGGTGTCACATTTTTCTGTTTTTTAGTTTTACCGACATGCTGTCTGCGACAAGGCCAAGCGGCTGAATAATCCATTTTTCTCCAAAAGTTCCTCAGGAGTTCCCATCTCTGCGACATGTCCCTGATCCAGAACAACGATTTTATCTACATTTGCAATTGTCCGCATACGATGTGCAATGACCAATACAGTTTTTCCCCGCAGAAGTTCAGACAACGCCTGCTGAACAAGCGTTTCATTCTCTGCGTCCATGGAAGCGGTTGCCTCATCCAAAACTATCACCGGTGCATCCTTCAAAATTGCGCGAGCAATGGAAATACGTTGCCGTTCACCGCCAGAGAGAGTACAACCATTCTCCCCGATATTGCTGTGATAGCCATCCGGCAGTCGAGAAACAAATTCCTCACACCGGGCCGCTTTAGCTGCCGCCATCACTTCCTCATCCGTTGCACCAGCTTTACCAAGACGGATATTCTCCATGATGGAATTGTCAAAAAGCGTCACATCCTGAAAAACAATGGCATAATTCTGAAATAATGTTTCCGGCTCCACAGTCGTTACGTCTACACCACCCAGCAGAACCTGCCCCTCATCCGCATCCCAGAACCGTGCAGCCAAATGGGAAACTGTAGATTTTCCACTACCGGACGGACCCACTAATGCTGTAATCTGCCCCTGCTTTGCCACAAAGGATACCCCCTTCAGCACAGGTTCATCATTATAGGAAAAGAAAACATTCTTAAATTCAATATCATATCCTTTATTCCTGCAAACCGGCTGCCCTTTTTGTTCCACAGTTGCTTCCATCTCCTTTGTACGCCCAATGCTGACAAATGCGGAAAACAGCTCCGCCATTAGCATAAAACAAGAACCAAAAGGTTCATAGACACGACCGGCCACCAACAGATAAAGGATAAACATATTGATGGACAACGCATTTTTTACCACCAGCAAACCTCCAATCAGCAAAACAGCTACCAATCCGAAACGCACCGTCAGTTGCGCCAGTGTTACAGCAGTACCCGGTGCCAGCTCGTTGCGAAACGCACATTTCACGACATTTCCCAGTTTTTTCTCGACCCCATCCAGATACTCCTGCTCCAGTCCGGCAGAGCGCAGCTCCTGAATTGCGTCCAGATATTCCTGCACGCCATCATAGGCTGCACGGTGAGCGTCATAATTGCGGTTCTCCGCCCTGGTCTGTGTTCTCCTTGCTGCAACCAGAATGAGTGCGGCCACAGGCACAGGCAGAACAATACACAGACCCATACGCCAGTCCATAACCAATAACCCAGCTGCCACAATCACAAACATAATAACTGTTCCGAACAGGCTTGGAACTGCATTAGAAAAAATCCGTTCAAGCTTGGAACAATCACCCATCATGGTGGTCGTCAGGTCAGACAGATCTCTCTGCCCAAAAAACGACAATGGCAGACGACGTAGCTTTTCTGCCAGTGTAATCCGCCGATTGGCACTTTCCTCATAAGCCACTTTATAGGTTAGGTTATACTGAATCCACTGAGTTATGAAAATAAGGAGCAGAAATGCCACTGCCATCATAAGGATTGAATATGCATTAATGGTTAGTTCGGTGTCACCGCAGATCTTTTCAAGAAGCCCCATTGTCACCATCATCAAAATAGAAATAGGAGCCATGATACATAAGTGCCCAATCGTTGTGGCCACAATTCCGTGTCTTAATTTGCATGCTCCCTGGTCGCTTAATGCCAGTAGTTTCTTCAGCATAATTCCACCTCCTTTGGTCTATCAATCTTCCAAGTTATAGCCTGACTATAATCAGTCCACATACGGGCATACTCACCGTTCTTATTCAACAGTTCCTGATGAGTTCCCTGTTCTATCAGACGTCCTGTTTTCATCACCAGAATCTGATCTGCATCCTGAACGGTGGATAATCGATGAGCAATCATAATAACGGTCTTCCCCTTCACCAATTCTTTCAGAGCTGCCTGAATCTGTGCTTCATTCTCTGGGTCGGAAAAGGCTGTAGCCTCATCCAAAATAACTACCGGTGCGTCTTTTAGAATTGCCCTTGCAATTGCCACCCGTTGCACCTCTCCGCCGGAAAGATAGACGCCTTTTCCACCCACAATACTGTCAATTCCCTCCGAAAGCTTTGCCAGAATATCATCACACTGTGCCAAATGAGCCGCTCTCAAGACATCCTCTCGGCTCGCATCCTTACATCCGCCACGAATATTTTCTTCCAGTGTAGCCTTCAGCAACTTAGGATTCTGGAACACAAAGGCAACCTTGGCCATCAACTCCTGCTTCGAAAGCTTAGACAGGTCCACACCGCCAAGTGTAATGTGACCTTCCTGCACATCATAAAACCGTGGAATTAAAGTACCGATTGTCGTCTTGCCAGAGCCTGAATGTCCAACCAATGCTGTAACCGTTCCCCTTTTGGAAGTAAAACTGATATCCGAAATAGCAGGCTGCTCCCCGGTGGGATAGGTAAAGGTTACATGTTCAAATTGTACGTCACTGCTCTGCGCCGTCTGTGGATCCTGGTCTTCCGATTGTTCTTTGGTAAGCAATATTGTATCAATACGACGCATAGACTCCATTGCCTGCATTTTATAGTTGCTCATATACATAATCTTATTAAGAACGGAAGCGCAGGCAGGCGTAAAAATCAGATAAAAGAGAAATCTCTCTGTAAATGCAGTCAAATCTCCTGCTGCCCTTATGCCAATTAATCCGGCTGGAATCAATACCAGAAAAGCAGCATTTACCACCGTGTTGAACCCCACGTATCCAGGCTTGCAGGCCATAGTAAACGCCAGTGCGTCATCCCGATAAGCATTGATTGCCTCCTTAAATCGGCGAATCGAATGTACCGACTGTCCGAACACCTTGATGACAGAAATTCCACGGACATATTCCACCGCCTCGTGGTTCATCTCCTCCTGAGCATCCTGATAACGCTTCATGAAATTCATGGTTTTTTCTCCCATCATGCTCATCTGGCAGACAAAGCTGGCCAGCATCAGCACAATCAATGGAAGACCCATATGCCAATCAATGGCCAGCATCAGCACCAGACTGGCGATGGTTGTTACCTGGGCACTCATCAAATCCGGCATTTGGTGCGCTATATAAGTCTCCATCTGAGCGCTGTTCTCATCAATAATCTTCCTTATCTTTCCACTGGGGTTTTCCTCAAAATACCCCATAGGCATCTTGGATAAATGGCGAAGCACCGCCATCTTCAAATTCTTTTCCGTATGAAATGCTACCGTATGGGATAACAGCAATGCCACAAAATTAAGTATCAAGCCAGCCAGTTCTAGGAGCAATGCCCATCCCCCCCATTGGACTAATGCCATTGTGCCAAAACCGCCAGCTGTCAAGCCATCCAAAAGCTCACAAGCAGCAAAATAAACACATAAAAACGGACCCAACAAAAGCAAAGCGCTGATACCGGCCAGAAACTGTGCCAAACTAAGCAACGGACGATGCTGTCCCGCAAATTCCAGCAAACGTGGCATACCGGTTTTTTGTATTTTTTTTGTCTGTGTATCCTCTTCAAATACTTTCTTCATATAATTCACTCCTCTCTTATCAAACGGCATGAAATATTTTACTTCTCCTGCGTGAATATGCAGGATATGCGTAGCGCAACGAAGAATCAACTCTGGATCATGCGTTACAATCAAAGTGCATATCGCCTGTTTATTGGCCTTGCAAATCATTGCAGCCGTTCGCCGGAGGTTTTCACCATCCTGTCCACTGGTCGGCTCATCATAGAGCATCAGCCTTCTGTTCGAACAAAGAGCAATTCCCAAAGAAAGCCTTTGCTGCTGGCCTCCGGAGAGAGAGCCGGGATGACGGTTCTTCATTCCATTTAATCCAAGTTTGTCTAGAATCTCTTCAGCCTGCACTTCTGTCACCGTCTGTTTGTTCAAAGTCAGCTCTCCAAGCACCGTGTCACTAAACAACTGATGTCCTGCCTCCTGCATGACCAGATACGTCTGTTCCGGCAGCTTTTTGTTTGGGATCTTCTCATCATCGATTCGAATGGTTCCGGCATGTTTTAAAAGCCCTGTCAGACAAAGACTGAGGGTGGATTTTCCTGCTCCGTTCTCCCCGATTACCGCTACAATAGCTCCTTTTGGAATCTTTAAATGCGGTATATTCAACACCTGACGCTTCTCCCGACAAAACTGTAGCCTGTCTATCTCTAATCCGACATCAGAATATTCCCCTATATTCATATCATAACATGGCTCATAAAGCTGTTTCCGGCTGACTGCCCTAAGTCCCATTTTATCTCGGTTCTCTTTTGATAGCTTCGCTATCATTTCCGGTGTAAACTCCTGGCTGATCTGCCCGTTTTCCAGTAGCACATATCGATCGGCTATCCCCTCCAGATACCACAGCCGATGTTCCGAGAGCAAAACGGTTTTCCCCTCTTCCTTCATAATACAGATTATCTTTTGCAATTTCCGGATACTTTCCATATCCAGATTAGAGGACGGCTCATCCATAACAATGATCGGCGGTAGAGACGCATAGGCAGAACCACAGGCAATTTGCTGTTTTTCTCCGCCTGACAATTCAAAAATATTCCGTTCCATCAGTTCCTGCAGATTCAGCCGACAAACAACCTCCTGCAGACGCTTCTGCATTTCGGAACATGAAATATTCTGGTTTTCCAAATTAAAGACCATTTCTCCTGTGGTATCTAAATGAAAGAACTGAGTACGGGGATTCTGGAATACACTTCCAACAATCCGGGCCATCCGGGGCAACGGTGTCTGTGTTGTATCCACCCCTCCGATAAGTGCGCTTCCTTCCAGATTGCCGGCATAAAAATGAGGAACAAGACCATTTATAAGCCGAAGCATCGTCGTCTTTCCGCAGCCGCTTTTTCCACAAAATACCACGCATTCTCCTGGTGCTGCCTGAAAGTTCACATTATGCAGAACCTGTATCGGTTCACCTGCTTCGCCGGTCTTATAAGCAAATGAAACATGATTCAGTTTAATCAAAATATCCACTCCTTTCTCAAAAGAATAGATTCCAAACCAACAATCCAGCAGAAACCATCACGATGCACCAATCCAGAATCTTCATCCGAACCTCTATATAACTGCTGCGAGGTGTGTCTCTGTCAAACCCACGAGCCATCACAGCCGCTGTCATCTCGTCCACGATAACTGAGCATTGCAGCAAAAAAGGAACCAACATGTATTCCATCATTTGAACCGGGCGACGAAGGATATTCTTCCATGTCAACGCCATTCCTCTCAGGCGAAGAGCCTGATTC
The DNA here is from genome assembly GCA_004562915.1 of bacterium. Lineage (GTDB taxonomy): Bacteria > Bacillota > Clostridia > Lachnospirales > Lachnospiraceae > Oliverpabstia. The sequence continues at coordinate 38,244 of SFQZ01000018.1, read as the reverse complement.
ACTATCTGCCATTCCTCCTGTATGGTCGGAACAAAACGCAGCATTACCGCCATTGGAATAATCACCTCATTTGGTAGATGCATTTGGGTAAATGCGCTGATATATTCTCCGATTTTAGAAGAATGAGTGACGATATAAAAGGCTGAAAGCAACGGTAAGATAAAGCGGCAAAGATGGCATAGCAGCATAATCATATTCTGAGGTATGCCTGATAATCGAGGCGCCAAAAACAAGTCACACAGTAACATAAGCCAAAAAATCAGACATATAAAAAAAGCCCGTTTCCATTTTTGACACAGCAGATTTACTGCTATGCACAGGCCAAGCATTGCGAATTCCTGTGGATGTGTCAATCCAGAAAACGCAGAAAAGCAAGCGGCGATAAACACCGCCAGCTTGCTTCTTGGATCCAATAGGCCGTTGGAAGCATATCTGGTGCTCATGCCGTAATCCCCACCTTCGCAAAATGCTTTTTCAGTATCCGTCTGCCGAACAGACCACCAAGCAAGCCACCAACCAAAGCCAGAACTATCAGCACCATAACAATCCAGCTAGGTGTCAGTGCATCCAAGGCAGCCACATATCCTTCTCCGTAATATTCGGCACAACTCTCCAAAAAAGCATCCTTAGCTAAAGCAAGGGCGAAGAACGGCCCCATAGAAGTCAGGTTAAACACACAGTAACTAACAGCCAGCGCACCGGCAGATTTGCGTTTTTTACTAACAATGATCTCGGCAATGATTCCCCATAGTACAGCAAAAAATAACGGATAAATCGTTGACATCGAGGTAATTATCCCCACCAGTATCGCCAACACCAAGATGGCACCGGTTCGCGGCACCTTGGTTGCATACAGCATGTATACCGTTCCCAAAACAATACCGGCAATCAACGGTGTGGCCAAAAAAAGGACGGGTAGAATGGTCAGTACGGAAGACAATACCGTGAGCAATACCAAATAAATAGCCCCAAAAGCACCTGCGGCAATCAAATCCTTTGTTGTAAGTTTTTCTTTCATATGTAATCTTTCCTTTCTATATTTAGTTAGTTTTTTCTAACTTCGAAAATTTTACTATATTGTCCAAGATTGTACCACTCCAAAAAGCCACGTTCTGTGCAAAACACTCCAAAAAGCCAAAAAAATGATGCCGTCATTACGACGGCATCATTCCACTGCTTATCTCATTTTATTTAGAAGTTATAGTAGCCGATTCATTCACTGCACCATTCATCTCTTTCTTCTTCCGGTAGGCACTCGGACTGCACCCGATTACTGCACAAAATGCCTCTGCAAATTTGCTTGGATTCTGATATCCCAACTCCAGGGCAATCTCACTGACTTTTCGATCAGATTCCTGCAAAAACCGTGTCGCTAGATGCATTTTATAATTACGCAAATATGCATAAGGAGATACGCCATAAATCTGTTTAAAGCCATCCTTCAGTTGTGTCAGACTTAAGTTATGCTCCCATGCCAAGTCCTTCAGGTTAATTCGATGTTCCATATCTTGTATCAAATGCTCTCTCGCATGCTTGATTCGTTCCACGGTTGTGCCGGAAAGATATTCTTGCTTCTCCTCAAAAACAGTTTGTCTGGATTGAAAATGATATAATAGTTCCAATACCTTAAGCCTTAAAAATGTCAAGGACGGATGCTTCAAGTTCGTATATAATTCATGATATACATGCTCTATTTCCGTATTACGACGAAACACGCATGAACCGGTTTTTAACGAATACTTCTCTACTATCTTCTCTGCACTGATTTCAAACACCTGAAGCTCACGTACTGTTTTCACAACCTCCGGATACATAATAATGGTAGAGCCATAATAATAGTTCAGTGGAAAAGATGACGCAATCGGTGGGTGCATCTGACTGTTCAAAGCAATATCCCCCTCCCCCAGGTAAAGATAGTTCTTATTGTCAAAGACACACTCAAATCTTCCCTTCCGACAATGATTGATTCCAATCACATTCTGCCTTTCACTATCTCGAAAACAGCTTTCAGTAGCAAAATTAGCAACCATAAGCTGCACACCTGGGAAGATGTCGTACAGCCACATATCGGCACTGCCATCCTGCACTTGAAAATCTACATAAGTCACAAAAGACTCTCTGCCTGGCACTTTTTCGTCTTGCTTTAAATAATTCAGCTGTTGCATAGTTACACCTTTCTTGGCCAAAGATTAATTTCCAATCTAGTCCTTTAAATCAAATCCAATATCTGCTCAATATTCTTCTTTCCAAAGGATATTTTATCTTCGTTGATAACAAGACAAGGGACACTCATTACGTTGTACTTCTGTTTTTTCTCACCAAAATGATTGATGTCATAAACCTCGGCTGCAACAAGAGGATTTAAAGCTGCAATCTTCTGTGCAGCTGTTACCAGTTCCGGACACATGGTGCATGAAAGAGAAACCAGTATCTGAATATGCACCGCTTGCTCAATCTTTGCAATTCTTTCTCTAACTGAATCACTTACAGTCTGACCTTCTCCCGCCGCATTGTATAATCCCAAAACAAAAGACGTAAATTCATGTCCGCCCGGCACACCATGAAAGGCAAGACCTGTATCCGATTGATCCTCCCGAAATACCCTGACACACGGAGTCTCGCTTTCTGTATGGTTTTCTGCAATCTCTACTGAGAGTTTATCCGTGAGTTCTGCCATTGCTTCTACATAGTTTTTTAGTTCCTCAGATAACGGCTTTGAATCAAGATAGAGCCTTAATAGCAACGGATGTTCCATCCTGGAAAAAACTGTTTTTAGCTGTGCCGTCATATCTGCATCAAATAAGGAATCAGCTGATTGATTTGCTCCCTCATGTTCTTTTTCGGGATTCTCCTGTCTGACCGCTTCTTTTATCTGAGGCTTTAATCCGGTTATTTTCTGCATTTTCGCTGCATATCGTTCCAATTCTGTGGCTGCCAAAGCTCCATCACCCACAGCCGTAACCACCTGACGCAGATTTTTGACGCAGACATCCCCGGCAGCATAAAACCCATCAATATTGGTTTTCTGCTGTTCGTCCGTTTCAACATAACCCTGCTCATTTAATTTTACAAAATCTTTCACAAGTGCCGTTTCCGGCTCATATCCCGCAAACACAAAAACTCCGAAGGTATCTCCTTTCTCCGCCCGATATTCCATCACATCCCCGGTCTGGTTATTTTTATATTTCAGAATACGAAGAGCCGAATCTCCTTCAACGCTGACCACGCTGCAATTGGTAAGCACTGTTATTTTTTCATGGTTCTTAGCTGCATCTGCGGTACTCTTAGCACAGGAAAAATCCTCTCCACGAACCAGAACTGTTACATGCTTGGCATATCTGGTCAGAAACACGCTCTCCTCTGCAGCCGCAAATCCACCGCCTATGACGAAGACCTCTTTTCCGGCAAAAAACTCCCCATCGCAAGTGGCACAGTACGCCACGCCATGCCCTTTGAACTTCTCTTCTCCGTCAAATCCGATTTTTCTGGGATGTGCACCTGTGGCAAGAAGAATCCCAAAACATGAGATTTCCCCTCTGCTTGTGATAACCTTTCTGATTTTTCCTGTCAACTCAAATCCTGTTGCCTCTGCGAGCATAAACTCAGCACCAAAGCTTTCTGCCTGTTTTCGCATGGTTTCTGTTAATTCCCTGCCACTTGTCTTATAAACCCCCGGAAAGTTTACCACCTCGGAAGTAATGGTAATCTGTCCGCCAAACTGCTCTTTTTCTACAACCAGTACTCTGTATTTTGCTCTGGCAAGGTACAAGGCTGCAGTAAGTCCTGCGGGACCTCCACCAACTACAACAACATCGTATAAATTATCCATAACAATTCCATCCTTTCAAAAACGGCATCGGTTTCACTTTCGCTACCGATGCCGTTTTAATTCCTATTTGAGATTAAAGCTGTCCTACCAGATCAAGGCTCGGTTTTAACGTCTCTGCTCCCGGCTGCCACTTTGCCGGGCAAACCTCATCGCCATGTTCATACACAAACTGGCTTGCCTGCACTTTTCGGAATAACTCGTCTGCATTTCTGCCGACATTTCCCGCATTTACCTCATATGCCACAATTTTTCCCTCGGGATTTACAATAAAAGTTCCACGCTCCGAAACACCATCTGATTCAATATATACCTCGAAATCTCTGGAAAGCGCATGAGTAGGATCAGCGAGCATAGGATACTGAATCTTTTGAATCCTCTCAGATGCATCATGCCATGCCTTGTGTACGAAATGGGTATCACAGGATACCGAATAAATCTCGCAGCCGATTTTTTTGAATTCCTCATACTTATTTGCCAAATCCTCTAATTCGGTAGGGCAGATAAATGTAAAATCTGCAGGATAGAAAAAGAATATACTCCATTTTCCCTGCAAATCAGCTTTTGTTACTGTTTTGAACTCATTATTCTGAAATGCCTGTACTGAAAAATCACTTACTTCTTTGTTAATTAATGACATTGAAATCCTCCTTTTCTATTGATTGTCACAATCAAATTTATTATTTAGATTATTGGTTAGTTATGTCTAACCTATTAAATTGTATCAAATGTTACCTCAGCTGTCAATGTCAGGGACAAGATACCAACTGATAAAATAAATCAACTGTACGAATGTAAGACAATATCAGAGTTCTGAATTAAGCCTTATTGTAATTCACTTTTTCAACAAAATCACTCTCTATTCTTTAACACTTCCGCTAAATTTACTTTTTTAAGCTTTGAAGTCAATAAGCCATTCATTACAAAATACAGCACCAATACTGCAGCATACACAATCACATACATCCGCCATGGATAATGAAGATTCATTCCGCAGTTTACATTGGATACCATAAGAGGATACATCAAGTCCATACATTTTTTAGCCATAGGAATACAAACGGCTGCTCCTACCGCAATCACATAGAAATTCCCATCCAGATACAGTTTTTTGATTTCTTTTGTCCTGTAGCCAAACACCTTGACCATGGATATGTGAAACGCACAACGGTCAATCATAACCTTCATCATCAGATACATCACTACCGCAAAAATCAAGGAAGAAACAACCGTCATCATTACTACCATCGGCATCATCTGCTGTATAAATACATCTGCGGACTTTTCAATATCCTTTTTGGTCGTCACACCATATAATCGTCCCGTCGGGATATCCAGTTCTTTGTCTGAAAATACCTGGTTATAATAATCTTCATCTTCACCAAACATTTCCCGCATACAGTCAATGTCCATAAAAATATAGAAACTGGTAGCATACTGCGTAATATCATGAACAGTAAATGCATAGTGCATTTTTGCCTCTTCATCTTCCACAACAAAAACATCGCCTTTTTTCAGACCATACTTTTCAGCCATAGCAGAGGAAATCACCACATCACTTTTACTGTCTGTTAAATTAACGTCAAAGAACGGATTGTCTTCCTCGATACCTAAAATAGCAACATCCAGATTATAGCCCATGTTTTCTTTTTTTACCGTCTTTGTAAATGCCTCATATCCACCTTCCGGAACAGTTTCTTCCGGATATTTATAGGTATACAGATATTCAAATTTTGTATCTGCTTTGTTATCTTTGCTGATATGCTGACACATTACATAGCAATTTAAGCCCAGCATCAGAATTAGCAATGAAATAAACATTCCCCCTACTACAGTTAAGGATGTCCGTGCCTCTCTCATAATCTGACGAATGCGAAACGCTCTGACAAAATTCATTTTTCCTAACTTAATCTGCTTCATAGGTTGACTTTTTTGCTCATTCTTTAGCATTTGCAATGCCGGGCGGTTCAATTTTCCACGAATTACAATCCAGTTAACCAGTGCGGAAATAACGGGAGGTAACACTAACCCATATACAATCAGATAAGGCGGATAAACACTCTCCATATTCGGAATGGAAAAATATTCGTAACAGCTTCCCATAATGGTACTGCCTCCAATCGACGCAAATCCAATCATACAACCGATTGCACCGGCAAGGAATGAGACTACAACCGGAAGACATAAATAATGTAACATCAACTGATTACGATTCACACCCAGGGCATATAAGGCTCCGATAGTAGTATTTTCCTTTTCAATTCCATACACCACAAACACAGAAATCACATAAGCAAATAATACAAGTACAATACCACCGGCAAGTAAACCACCATATTTGTTCAACACCTGATCATTCGCCGCTGCCATGATTCTCGGATTATCTTCCGCCTTTAAAAAGCTTCTCAGATTTGATATCTCAAAATTAAAATACTCATCAATCAATTCATCCGTTTTATTTTGTAACTCTCCTAATCCATCATTTAACTCCTTAGCCCCCTCATAAGCAGATAAAACACCCTGTTCTAATGCAGGAATTCCAAGTGGTATTTCATTTAATTCCGATAAGCCATTGGCAAGTTCACCGGAGCCTTCCACAAGAGAATCGATTCCATCTTCTAATTCGGTTTTATCCGCAGTCATTTCCTCCCAATACTCCTGAAAAAAATCATCCGGCATCGAATCTGCATCCACCTTCAGTTCCTCTACCTTGTCTCTTAACTCTTCATCCGTCATTTCTCCATTCAGAAGATATGCATAAACATATTCCTCCGCTTTCAAGCTACCACCCTCACTAAGTAATTGCTTATAAGCTTCTTCCGTTACAAAGACAGTGCCAAATTGAAAGCTATCCACACTGCCATCTGTAAAATCCTTAAGGGGTGCATCATAATCCGGACTGCAGCCAATTCCAACAACCACAAATATATCATCTCCGATTACAATGCTATCTCCTATCTCAATATCATGTTCTTTAGCGAAACGACGTTCTACCACAAGTTCTGTATCATTCTCTGCCTCTTTTCCTTCTACGATTTCAATGATATTAATTTTCTTTCTGTTTTGAAATACTCTTAATGTACTGCCATCTTCCATGGCATAATCCAGATAAAACTGTTCTTCCAGTGTAATTCCCTTATCTGTCAATTCCTCCGTTTCTTTATCAGACAGCGGAACAAACAGGCTGAACTCACCGTCCTCCAAATAATTGCTTTCAGCCAGCTTCTCTGTACCAATAATGATGGTATCTGCTGTTCCAATCAATGAAATAATGACATACATACACAGGATAATGAGCGCACTTAACGCCAGATACCGCATGCAGTTCTCTTTTAAATCTCTTAAAATTCTCTTACTTAATATCTTCTGCATATTACAAATCCTCCAGTTCCATGGCAGGCACTCTTGTCTCATTGTAATATTCCCTGCTGATCTGACCGTCTTTGATTCGAATTACCTTATGCACCATATTTCGAATGGAATGATTATGGGTAACAATCAGCATAGTAGTACCATATTTTTCATTGATCTTTTCCAAAAGCGAAAGAATATCTCTTGAAGTCTCAGAATCAAGTGCTCCCGTTGGTTCATCACATAACAGAAGCTTCGGATTTTTGACAAGTGCTCTTGCAATGGCACATCTTTGCTGCTGTCCCCCGGAAAGCTGAGACGGAAACTTGTTCTGATGTTCCGTAAGCCCAAGTACATCCAGAAGTTCATCCATGTCAAGAGGATTGTCACTCAAATATTCACACACCTGGATATTTTCCCGAATGGTAAGATTTGGTATCAGATTATAAAACTGTAAAATGAAACCCAGATTGTCTCTTCTGTAATCAGAAAGCTTGTCTGCTTTCATTCCCACAATTTCGATTCCATCCACCATTATGCTGCCATAATCAAGTACATCAAGACCACCAATGCAGTTTAGAAATGTAGACTTTCCGGAACCACTTGTACCTTCTATTACACACATTTCTCCCTTCTCAACTCCGGTTGAAATTCCTTTTAATACCTGTATGTAGCTTCCACCTTCGCCATAACTTTTCTTCATGTCTTTCACTTGTAAATACATCTTTCTCTTCCTTTCCATTTTTCAAATCTTACATAACAGTGTTATGTAAATGTTATGTTTTAAGGACTGATTTCTCAGTCCTTTACTACCTTGGTAAAAATATGCCATACCATCCTGCCATCATATAGGTAACAGCCTGCCTGATAAATGGCAAGGCATCCTGTTCGGTTTCTATATGAGATATCATAAAGATAAACGTATCTATCTGCTCATGGGCAAGCCAATGAATAAATTTATCATCTATTTTTGCCTTTGGATAATGTTTTGCCATCGCATCCGCCATTAGACGATAATGATTCTCCGCCGAATCAATAAATAGATCCGCAATATTTTCATATTTTGTACCCTGACTTTTGGTTAATACAAGCAAAATTTCTTCTCTATGAAGATACATTTGATGAATTACCTGTGAAGCAGTCTCTTCATGCTCCGCACTTTCTTCTGCATTTGGCAACATATCTTCGCCTTTCACGGCCATATTTTTCTCATCTTTAAAGTGTGCCTGCATCATATTGTAGAGCTCTTTTATCGTATCGCCAACTACTGCATCAAACAAATCATCCTTATCTTTAAAAAAGAAATATAATGCCCCCGTAGTTACTCCCGCATTTTTGCATATTGTCCTGAGAGATGCCTTCATATAGCCTTTCTCTGTAAATTCTTTTCTGGCACTTTGAAGCAGATTATTTCTTGTTTCTTTGTCTTCTTTCAAATTATTACCTCCATAACAGCGTTTTAACATAACACTGTTATGTTACTCTATATGTTATGATATGTCAAGAAATAAATAGTCTTTTTTCATTATCTTATTTCTATAACCTCATATCCGGCATTCTCTATAGCCTTCTTAATCTCTTCATCCTCTACCTCTTTCTCCATGGAAACCACCGCAGTCTTCCTTTTCAGATTTACCCTGGCTGAAACACCATCCAACGCATTTAATTTGCTTTCCACACGGGCTTGACAGTGTTCACAGGTCATACCTTCAATTATAACTATTCTTTGCTTTACAACCTGTTTCAGTTTCTTTCTTTTCACCTTAACGGAAGAGCCGCCACCACAACAGCCTCCCTCACCTTTGAAGTGCTTAACACTGGAACGTATGCCTATAATAATCAATATAATCACAATTCCTGCAATAACGAAATCCGCCATTTGATTCAGCCCCTTTACTTATATTGTTAGTTATATCTAATTTATACTATCACAAAACCCTATTTTTTCAAAGAATGATAATTGATATTTTTTCTTAAAATCACTCTCTTTTATTTAGAAATCGCTTTCAAGCCTTTCTTCATTTGGATAAGTGCGTATACAAACGCACATAGCTCTGATACCCAAAATACATATTCATTCTAAATTCTTTGAATCGAAAATGTATTTCTTTATCAGCATCGACACCATAATTGGCAATGACATACTAATTACCAGTTTTGGTACTGGCATAATACCCATTTTGTTTTCTTTTCTATTTTCCATTTTACACATCTTAATGAATCTGTTTTCTTCATATTCATAAGCTGTCACATGATTTCATAATTCCTCGTCTGGCCAGTAATGTAAGCACGATACTGAGGATAATAAATAATAAGCCGATTCTCCAATACCAGCATGTCAGCATATTCGTTGTCCCGTAGATATCCAGGATTCCCTGCACAATGCTCCCCACTGTCAAAGTTCCAACACCGGAATGGTAGAAGTTTCTGGCAAATGTCCCGGAACAGATCCTTATTTTTATTAATCCCAGTATAGAAAAAAGAAGCGTGCCGCCTACAAGTGGAAACACAAAAGCATATATCATATGGTAGGAATAGCCTTCGTGGCTGTACAATTCATATACTGCACCAAATAAAATACAGAACAAGGAAATAAACAGATACACCACAGATTTTTTTGCATATTTTTTACGGGTCATATCAATATCCGATGTATACAATATCGCTCACACTCCTCTCTTTTATACTTTTTCCATTCGTGGTTGGATTGTTGAATAGCAAACTAAGTTATCTTTTGTTGAAAAATATATATTTCGTATAAAGGTGTTCGTCAAGAATTAGGTTTACTGCCACAAAATATACTCCCCTTTAAACGCAGCTTCCGAAACTTAGTCAACGAACTTGAATTTATGACCTCGTCTTCTGGTGACATGTCCAAAAAGTATTTAAAAGACATATCATATTTAGAACGTTCAACTACATCAACATCTGATAAATCATAAATAGATTTTAGGAGAAGACATTTGAACATTCGTATAGGTGGAATGGCATTCCGCCCATTATCAAGACAGTATTTGTCAATCAATTCATCGTAAATAAATCCAAAATCAACTAATTCTTTTATTTGACGAAGAAGATTATCTTTTGGAATTATTAATTCGTAGATATCTATGTACGGACTTAGTATTAATTTCTGCTGTTGTTCAACCATAAAAACACCACCTATATCTGATACTTATATTTTACCAAATATAGGTGGTATTATCTACTTTTTCAGTGCCCTCGCATTTTAATTGGGTGAGGGAGCTGATTATTGTTAATATTTAATTTTCAAGAAATAGCAATCACACAAGTTCTGTCTCCTTTTTATGTCTGTGATGATCGGCGTGTTCACTCAGCCATATCTTCTGAAGTTTTTCTAAAAGTGCTTTCAATTGCTCCTGTTCATTTTCAGAAAGTGCTGACAAAATCATAGCTTCATCTTTTCCGGATTCCAAAAACTTTTCGCTTTTATGTTCTGCAACTTGCCCACAAATTGAAATAAGTTTTACAAGTTCATTCTTGCTATTCGATTTCATATTTATATTCCTCCAATTTTTTTCCATCACAAATGATCATCTGCCTGCATCCATGTGATTCCTACTACTTTTTTTCCATTAGAAAGACCGCTGTTTTGCATTCCGCTCTTAATTACCTTTTCCATGGAGTTACAATCCAGTTTAACCGTAGAACTGTCTTCCAGCTCTACCAGACAGCATTGGCACACCCTGTTTTTATGATCACACAACTGATATGCGGTTCCTCGTTTCAAAGCCCCTATTTTTTCAAGGGCATCAACCGTTCGATAGACTGTTGCAATCCCTATTCCCGGATCTTTTTTAGCGGCAAGAATATATACTTCTTTACAGCAGCCGCAGCATTCGTTCAGAATAATATCAATTAATATTTTCCTTTGTTTTGTAATTCTAAACCCCTGTTTTCTGAGACACTCTATCAAATAGTCTTTCTGCATAGGAACTGTCTGATAACCATTTGTATCTATGTCACCTTCTCCAAGACCGGGAAACCGAGGTTCTTTTTTTATTTTATGATCTTCCATGGCAATGTCCGCTGCAGTGACTGCAATTTTGTCCGCACTGTAAAGATTTCCCGGCTTTTTTATCCTTAATCATGCTTCGTATGATCATTCCTACTGCTCCTAAAAGTAAAACCAATATGACTGCTGTTCCCATAAACTCTGTGCCTCCTTACTATCCATTGCAACTGATTCCTATTTATGCTCTTATTTTACCGGCTACACTTTTCGGCACAATAAGACTCTGGCTTTCCTTATAAGGACGGAACAGCAGATACAAAAAGCCAACAATGATAATACATGCCACAACTGTCCCGATTCCAAATGTTCCTGCCGTAATCAAAGTTCCGACCTGATATACACACAGGGATGCTGCATACGCAAGAATGGTCTGATATCCAATGGCAAACCAGAACCATTTTACATTGTTCATCTCTCTCTTGATTGCTCCCATCGCAGCAAAGCAAGGTGCACACAGGAGATTGAATACCAGGAATGAATACGCAGCCACTGCTGTCATAGATCCGGCAAGGCTTCCCCAGATCTCTGCTCCGTCTTCAGCCACTTTTCCAAATCCGTACAGGACACCGAATGTTCCCACTACATTTTCCTTCGCTACAAGTCCTGTAATTGCTGCAACGGCCGCTTTCCAGTCGCCCCATCCAAGCGGTGTAAAGATCCATGCAATGGCTGAGCCAATCGCTGCCAGAATACTGTTATTCATATCTTCTACCATACCAAAGCTTCCGCCTTCGAATCCGAAGCCCTGTGCAAACCATACGAAGATGGTAGAAAGAAGAATGATCGTTCCTGCTTTCTTGATGAAGGACCAGCCACGCTCCCACGTACTTCTAAGTACATTTCCTACCGTTGGAAGGTGATATGCCGGAAGTTCCATAACAAATGGTGCCGGATCCCCTGCAAACATTTTCGTTTTCTTTAAAATAATACCGGAACAGATAATTGCAGCAATTCCAACAAAATATGCACTTGGTGCCACCCATGCCGCCCCGTCAAATAATGCACCTGCTATCAAGGCAATAATCGGGAGTTTTGCTCCACAAGGGATAAAAGTAGTTGTCATGATCGTCATTTTACGGTCTCTGTCATTTTCAATCGTTCTGGAAGCCATAACACCCGGAACACCGCATCCCGTACCAATCAGCATCGGTATAAAAGATTTTCCGGATAAACCAAATTTACGGAATATACGGTCCATAATGAATGCGATACGTGCCATATATCCACAGCCTTCCAGGAATGCAAGGAAAAGGAATAATACCAGCATCTGTGGAACAAATCCAAGCACCGCACCAACACCGCTGACAATACCATCGACCAAAAGACCCGTTAACCAATCTGCACAGCCGATGGCTTCCAGACCGGTCTGTGCTGCCGGGATAATCCATTCACCGAACAATGTATCATTGGTCCATTCTGTCAAAATGGTTCCCACCGTAGTAACAGACACATAATAGACGATAAACATCACAACCGCAAAAATCGGAAGCGCCAGAAAACGGTTGGTCACGATGCTGTCAATTTTATCTGACACCGACATCTGTTTCTTCACACGCTTTTTATAACAATCTTCGATAATACTTCCAATGTAGTTATAACGTTCTCCGGTGATGATACTTTCTGCATCATCCTCCATCTCTTTTTCACAGCTTACAATGTCTTCTTCGATATGATCGAGAAGTGCTTTCGAAAGTTTCAGGCTTTCTCGCACTTTTTCATCCCGTTCGAACAGTTTCACTGCATACCAGCGTTCCATACTTTCATCCACATATCCCGAGATTGCCTCTTCAATATGCGCAATTGCATGTTCTACGCATCCATCAAACTTATGTGCCGGCTGTATATTTTTACCGCTTTTCGCGATCGCAACCGCCCGCTGAATCAGTTGGTCGATACCTTCACCCTTAAGTGCGGAAATCTCAACAACCTTACAGCCGGTGTCTTTTGAAAGACGGTCTATGTTCAGTTCTTCTCCATTCTTTCTTACCAAATCCATCATATTGACAGCGATGATTACGGGAATGCCAAGTTCCGTAAGCTGTGTTGTCAAATACAGGTTTCTTTCCAAATTCGTTCCGTCAATAATATTGATGATCGCATCCGGCTTTTCACCGATCAGAAAATTTCTGGACACTACTTCTTCCAGCGTGTACGGTGACAAAGAATAGATACCCGGGAGATCCACCAGTACGGCTTCCTCACCCTTCGTTGTATATCCTTTAATTTTTCCTTCCTTTTTCTCTACCGTTACTCCCGGCCAGTTACCCACAAACTGGTTTGATCCGGTAAGCGCATTGAACAGCGTCGTTTTTCCACTGTTCGGGTTACCTGCAAGTGCAATTTTGACTCTCATATTCTCCCTCTTTCTGATTATACATTACAAATCATTTTTAGTTGTATCTAACCGATTTTCAAAAAAAATAAGTACTATTGTACCTCTACCATTTCCGCATCCGCTTTTCTCAAAGATAGCTCATACCCCCGGACAGTTACCTCTACCGGATCTCCAAGCGGTGCTACTTTCCGTATGTAGATTTCCACATTCTTCGTTATTCCCATATCCATGATCCTGCGCTTCAGGGCACCCTCACCATGAATTTTCACAACCTTTACGATCTGACCGCACTTTGCTTCTCTTAATGTAGCCACTTCTCATCCCTCCTAGATCATAATCTTATTCGCCATTTCTTTACTGATTGCCACTCGCGAATCCTTCACTTTTACAATCAGGTTTCCATTGATTTCTGATACAACGGTAACGAATCCGCCCATCACAAATCCCAGGCTTTCCAAAAAACGTCTGGTCTCATCCTTTCCGCCAATTTTTCTAATCTTGATCTCCTGACCAGTTTCAGCCATTGTTAACGGCATCATAATCCACCCGCTTTCGCTTTCTAATAAAAATTATCAGTTGTATCTTACGATAGTTAGTATATTCTTACTTTAATTGTATGTCAATAACCGTAATTGATAATATTTTTCATTTAAAAATAGTGCCTTTTCCATTCTTTCGGTCTTGAATTTCCTAAAAATGACTGTTACAATGAAAGCAACAGGAAGTAGTTTTGACTAACTGAAATTGAAAGGAGATAATATGCGACATAACAAATCTTCCGAAGATTATATGGAAACTATATTGATATTAAGCAAGAAATTACCTGTTGTACGTTCCATTGATATTGCTGTAGAATTAAATTTTTCCAAACCAAGTGTCAGTGTTGCCATGAAACACCTTCGTGAAAACGGCTGTATTGTTGTCAGTCAGGCAGGTTTCATTACATTAACGGATAAAGGAATGGAGATTGCTACAAGTGTTTATGAACGGCATCAGGTACTATCTAACTGGCTGATTTCTCTTGGTGTTGACCCGAAGACTGCCACGGAAGATGCCTGTGAAATGGAACACCAGATCAGTGATGAAAGTTTTCAGGCTATGAAGAAATTTATCGAGGAACATACCATTACATCTGATAAAAAAGAGGAAAAGGCGGCAGATTAAACCGTCTTTTCCTCTTTCTCTATTCTTTCTGTAATAATCCCCGACAAATCCCGCATACTCTGCAGACTGATTGCCAGTGTTGAAACATTGTGAAACATCGCCGATGTAGTCGGATGTATCACGCTTCCAACTCCCAGGAGAATCAGGAATGTATTAATTCCTACAATCTTTCGATAGTTACTCTGAATCCGTTTCATTAATGCATTGCTTAAATATTTTAGTCTGACAATCTGGTATAGATTATCTGCGGCAATCGTGATATCCGCAATTTCTCTGGCAAGTTCCGCACCATCACTGATTGCAATTCCCACATCCGCTGCTGATAGTGCCGGTGAATCATTAATTCCATCACCTACCATCAAAACTTTTCTGCCGGTCGCTTTTTCCTGGTTAATAAATTTTGCTTTATCTTCCGGTAATACTTCCGAATAATATTCATCCACACCGACTTTTGCTGCCGCAGCAGCTGCAGTACGCTCACTGTCTCCGGTCATCATAACAATCTTCGTAAACCCGGCATCTTTCAATACCCGTATGACTTTTGTACTTTCCTCACGCAGTGGATCTTCTATACAGATCACGGCTTCCAAAATACCATCTACGGCCAGATATAAATGCGAATAATCTTCCGGCAAATTTTCAAACTGTGTCTGATATTCATCACGAATCTGACATTTTTCATCGTCAAAAACAAAATGTGCGCTTCCGATAATTACCCGTTTTTCTCCCACATAGGAAGAAATTCCGTGGGCAACAATATATTCCACCTTTGAATGCATTTCTTCATGGTCAAGTCCTGCCTGTTTCGCCGCATGTACAACCGCTTTTGCCATAGAATGTGGAAAATGTTCTTCGAGACAAGCTGCCAACCGAAGTAATTCCTTTTCTTCCTTATCGCAGAACGGAACTACCATCTTCACCGTAGGTTTTGCCTTTGTCAGAGTACCAGTCTTGTCAAATACAATCGTCCTGGCCTCCGCAACGGCTTCCAGATATTTTCCACCTTTTACGGTAATATCATAAGTTCCAGCCTGGCGGATTGCAGATAATACTGTAATGGGTATAGCGAGCTTCAGTGCACAGGAGAAGTCTACCATCAATACCGATAGTGCCTTTGTTATGTTTCCTGTAAGAATCCAGGTGATTGCCGTTCCAGCAAGTGTCACAGGAACCAGCTTGTCTGCCAGCTTTTCTGCTTTTCCTTCGACAGAAGATTTCAGCTTTTCAGATTCTTCAATCATTGTGACAATCTTTTCATACCGGGAAGCTCCTGAAGCTTTCTTAACGAAAATTACAAGCTCCCCTTCTTCCAGGACACTGCCGGCATACACATAACCACCTTTTTCTTTATGAACTGGAAGAGGTTCGCCGGTAAGAGATGCCTGATTTACCATTCCATCTCCTTCTAAAACAACTCCGTCAAATGAAATGATATTTCCCATATGGATCACAATAGTATCTCCTTCTTTAATCTGTCGGGAATCCACAAGAATTTCCTGTTCATCACTTTTTAACCACACCTTCGAAACATTCAGAGCCATACTGCGAGCCAGATCTCCAACCGATTTCTTATGGGTCCATTCTTCCAGTATCTCTCCAATCCCCAGAAGAAACATGACAGAACTAGCAGTATCCATATCTCCTCGTATAATAGAGACTCCAATTGCTGTCGCATCCAGTACAGACACTTCCATTTTTCTCTTCGCCAGACTTTTTAGGCCTTCCCTCAGATATCGAACCGATTTTAATATTGTCCAAACTGTCCTGATACGATAAGGAAGAAACAGCTTTCCCGCATAATGAAGAGCTACCTTACGCATTAGTTTCTCCTGATATGTATGATTTAGTTTTCTTCCCGAATCAGCAAGTACTGTATCCGGAACATCCACGGACTCATATCGGAATCTTTGCAACGCCTGAATCAAAGGCTCTCTTCCGCCGTTAAAGCAAACGCAGGCATCGGCCGTCCGTTCATAAACCTTTGCCTGCGTGACATATCCCAGCGTATTCAGATAATACAACAATATATCAGCTTCCTCACATGACATATATTTCTGCATCAAATGAATACGGATTCTTCCCGGGATCTCATGCTTAATAATAAATTTCAATTATACTTCCTCGGATTTCGCAGCATCCTCACTCGAAAAGACGTCCATTTCTTCCATAACAGCTGCTTTCTCTTCCGCTGCACGTTTTTCATTCATCTGCTTTGCTTCTGCTACGATATCCTCTGCATTTTCCTGTATTGTCTCTGCCGTCTTCATAACACAATCTTTTGCGCGAAGAACTGCCGCTGTACAGATTGTATAAGCCTTTTTGGCATCCCGACCGGACAACATCTTAACACCTGCTGTTCCAAATAATACACCGCCTGCAAATATTCCAAGGTTTTTCAATTTAAAAACATCCATCATACTTCCTCCATTTCTGCATCTCAATCTCATATTTTGCTTATTTGTGCTTCTTTCCGGTATAAAACAACATTCCCATACAAAATACCATAGCCCATGCCCAAAACCTGTGCTGTTTCATTGTATCACCTCGTTTATCTGAAGTTTTCTCTATCATATCCTTACACTTGGTTGCTAGTCAAAGCTAACTGTTCTTAATGAATATTTTTATCAAAAGCTAGGACAATCTTCCATTCTCCATCTCATAAACCACATCTGCAACGTTCATAGTAGATTTTCTATGAGACACCAGGACAACTGTCTTCTTCCTGGCTGATTCCTTTAGAGATTTCAGAATAATTCCTTCATTTAGCGAATCCAGATTGGACGTAGGCTCGTCCATCAGAATCATCGGTGCGTCATGTAAAAACGCTCTTGCGATACCGATTCTCTGCTTTTCTCCGCCTGACAACGTATCGCCGAGTTCTCCGACTTCTGTATCATATTCTTTCGGTAGTGTCATAATAAAATCGTGGATGGATGCTTTCTTTGCAGCTTCTTCAATCTCTTCTCGTGTTGCAATCGGTTTTGCAATGGCGATATTGTTCGCAATCGAATCATGGAACAGGTGCGTTTCCTGAGTCACATAGCTTTCCATATCTCTCAGATGCCTGGTCGGAATCATTCTGACATCCTCACCATCTACCGATACGCTTCCTTCCTGCACATCCCAGAACCTCATAAACAGTTTCAGAAGTGTTGACTTTCCGGAACCACTGGCTCCGTGAATGCCTGTGATCTGCTCCGGCTGCAATTTCAACGAATAATTGTCCAGTATCGTCTCTGTCTCTGCTTCATTTATCACATATGCAAATGTTACATTCTCTGCTTCTGCTCCTGCAAATGCATGTTCCTTGCTCTCTGCGTCGGAAGATTCCACATCCCTCGGAATCTCTTCTACAAGCGGTATCTCTTCCAGAAGTGAAAGTACACGCTCACCACTCGCCAGTGTCTGGTTCAGATTGTTAGACAGGCTTGACAGTGCCACTACTGGCCCGAATGAGCCCATCATTGCGATGGTACAGGTTAAGATCCCTTCGAATCCCATCTCATCTTTTGCATACAGCCAGATGGTCAGTGCAAGCATTCCAAATGATGCCAGCAGGATAATCATGTTGGTAAATGATCTCTGTAATCCTTCGTTTTTACTCAGTGTTTCCTGCATCCCTGCCAGCTTTTTAGAGCGGTCAGACATCTGCTCTTTTCTCTGCTCTCCCTGTCCGTACTGAATTGTCTCGTCCAGTCCGCGAAGTGAATCCAGCACAAAGCTGTTCAGTTCTCCAAACTCTGTCCGGAATTCCATTCCCTTCTGGCTGCCACGTTTGCCATTCCACATCGGAATCGCAACACCAACAATCAGATACGCCGCCAGAGCTAAAAGTCCTGCCAGCCAGTGATATCTTCCGATAAAGATCACCATGATCAGAGATGTCAGTGTGGCAATGGCGATTGGAGAAATGGTATGTGCATAGAACACTTCCAGAAGTTCAATATCCGTTGTGATGATAGAGATCAGATTTCCCTTATCCCGTCCTTCCAGTTTTGCCGGACAGAGCTTTCTCAATGCCTCAAACACTTTATGACGGATGATTGCCAATAGTTTAAATGCGATAAAATGATTACAATACTGTTCCACATAATGCAGGATTCCACGAAGCACTGCAATCACGATCATCACCGTGATAATCGTTTTCACCGGGGTAAATACCAGCCACATATTGTCTACCGGAACAATCATTCCGGCTGCCCCTGTCAGAAGTCCATGCACGATGACCTGTCCTGCCAGTATTGTCAGGAAGATTGCACACAAGTAACCCACTGTTCCAAGGATGATTGCTGCCAGCATGATATGGAGCAGAGGTTTCACCAGTCCGATCAGGCTTCCCATGATCTGGATGGCACTTCTGCGTTTTTTCGTTGTTGCTGTATCATTATTCTGTGTATGATGATTCACTTTACTCATTACGCATTGCCCTCCTTCCCATAGTTTTCCAATGCCATCTGGCTTTCATACAGATGTCTGTACACACCATTCTGGCTCATCAGCTCTTCATGCTTTCCGCTTTCTTTGATTTCTCCGTCCTTTAAGAAATAAATCTGGTCAGACTTCACGACATTTGCCAGTCGGTGGGAAATCAGAAGCACCGTCTTTGTCTTTGCCAGTTCATGGACAACATTCATGATCAGTTCTTCACTTTCGATGTCAATATTCGAAGTTGCCTCGTCAAAAATATAGACTGATGCATTCTTTAACAATGTCCTTGCAATCACCAGTCTCTGGCACTGACCGCCGGACAAATTGCTTGCTTTTTCCAATAACTGTGTCTGCAATCCATCCTGCGTCTGTAAGAATCCTAACAGATTGACTTTCTGAAGGACAGCTTCCATCTCTTCTGTGGTCGCATCCCGTTTTGCCATACGAAGATTCTCTTCCACTGTTCCCTTGAACAGATAACTGTTATGACGGACCAGCACTACGTGTTTCATCAAATCCGATTCATTCACTTCCGAAAGAGGAATCTCTCCGATTGTGATCTCTCCTGTATATCCCCGATTCTTGGCTGCCAGGATTCCGGCGATCGTACTCTTGCCACATCCAGATTCTCCAACCAGTGATACAAAGCTTCCTGCCGGAAGATTTAGGTTGATTCCTTTTAAAATCTCTCTGTCTTCTTCGTAAGAGAAATGAACATCTGTAAGTGTAATATCTAACGCTCCGTCCAGCAGCGTTTTTTCTCCAGCCTGTGGCTCCGGCAGATCTAATATCTTAAAGATCTTGTCACTTGCTGCCATACCATTCATTGCAATATGGAAGAAAGAACCAAGCAGACGGAGTGGCAGGAAAAACTCGCTGGCAAGCAGGACGATGCACAGCGTTCCGCTTACAGAAATATTTCCTTTCAAAAATTCCGATACAGCCACTGCCATACCAATCGCTGCCCCGCCATATGCTACAATATCCATCACGCTTGTGGAATTGAGCTGCATGGTCAGCACCTTCATCGTAATCTTACGAAAGTTCTGGGATTCCACATCCATCTCGTCTGCTTTCTGCTGGTCTGCCTGATAAATCTTCAATGTGGTAAGTCCCTGTAAATTCTCAAGGAACGAATCTCCCAGTCCAGTATAGATGCTCCAATACTTATTCAGTAATTTCTTTGCAATCTTCTGTACCACCACGATAGAAATCGGGATCAGCGGTACACAAATCAGCAGGATCACACTCGCTTTCAGGCTCACTCTGCAAAGAATGATAAATAAGGTCAGTGGTGCGATCAGGCTGTAAAATAATTGTGGAAGATATTTTCCAAAGTATGTTTCCAACTGCTCCACACCCTCAGTTGACACCTGTACGACCTCCGAAGAGGATACCTGCTCACTGTAGGAAGCTCCCAGCTTTAACATTTTCTCATAAATCTTTTCACGCAGAATCCGCTTTACATCCACACACGCCAGATAGGAAGACCTTGCTCCCATCCGTTCACAGATAAATCGGATCACCACAACCAGAACTAAAATCAATATTGTCCGCTCAATGATCGGTACGGTTACTGCCCGGTATACTACCCGTTCCAGTAAATCTGCGATAGAAAAGACTGCCAATACCTGCGACAGGAGGGCTGCCCACTGCCACAAAATCGTATACACGATATACTTTTTTGCGTGGGACAACAGCCCCACCAGTCTTGTTTTAATCATAAGTAACTCCTTACTTTTTCTTCTCTTTGTTGCTACACACCAGATGCCAGATAGCAAGCACCGGATGATACAACAGCATCCTTGGTCCTGAAAACCGCATAACCTGCCTGATCTGTTCTCTCATCTCCGGCTTATAACAATGTACCTTACAATTCGCACAGAACGTTTTTTCTTCCATAAATGGACACTTCTGGCTTCTTTGTTTTGCATAATTCGAAAGTCTTTGACAGTCAGGACACATCTGCCCTTCCTGTCTTTTTTCTTTCGGATGTTTTTTTCGGCAATACAGCCGGATCATCTCTTCCACGACATACTGTTCTTTCTGCCGTTTCTTTTCTACTTTGTCCATCTTACTCTACGCTTTCTGCCATTTCAGCTTCAGGCTTTTCTGTCTTAACTCTTAAGAAGAAGTATAACAGGTGGCATACCCACACAACTGCGATACAGATTCTTCCGATTGGTACATTCTTCATGCAGATAAAGCCGATTGCCATGACTACCGTTACCATTCCGATAATCTTGCATTTTGTTCCCATTGTCATGGCTCTTTTCTGAACAAAACTGTCCAGATGTTTCTTATAAAGATTCGTTCCTACGAACCAGTCGTGCAGTTTCTTAGAACTCTTTGCAAAGCAAAACAGTGTTGCCATATAAAACGGAACGGTTGGCAGGATAGGAAGTACAATTCCTATCGTACCAAGTCCCAGACAAAGAAATCCAAGCACGATCCATACTACTTTTAAAGGATTTTTCATCTTCTTACACCGCCAATACAAATTTTCTGCCATCAACCCTTGTCACACCAAGTTCAATGCCATACAGCTCCCTGATACTCTCTTCCGTAATCACTTCTTCCGGATCACCTTCCACCAGCACTTTTCCATCTTTCATACCGATGACATTATCCGAATATGCGATTGCCTGATTGATGTCGTGCAGTACCATGATGATGGTAATTCCAAATTCCTGATTAAGTTTTTTAACCAGTTGCAAAATCTCAATCTGATACCGGATATCCAGATATGTGGTCGGCTCATCGAGGAACAGAGTCTTTGTTCCCTGACAAAGTGCCATTGCAATCCATACACGCTGACGCTGTCCACCGGAAAGTCTTGACACTTCCCTGTCACGATATTCTGTCAGATTGGTTACTTCCAATGCCCACTGGATCATACGCTCATCTTCGGCACTGTCTCCCTGCATCATTTTCTTATGAGGGGTTCTTCCGAATGCCACCAGATTCTCAACAGTGATATCGTCTGATGCACTGTTATACTGCTGAACAATCGCAACCTTTCTGGCGAATTCTTTTAAGTTCAGGTTCTGGATGTTCTTACCCTTGAGGAAAATGTTTCCCTTTCTCGGATAAAGGTTTTTCGTCATCAGGGAAAACAGAGTAGATTTACCACATCCGTTTGCTCCCATAATCGTTGTAATTTTACCTTCTTCAATCTTCAGGGATACGCCCTTTAAGACTTTATTTTTTCCATAGGAAAAATGCAGGTCTCTGACTTCCATCGCAGGCTTGTCTGCCCACTTATCAACCTTAGATTTTCTTTTCTTCTGTTCAAAAGCTGAATCTTCCCGAATCAAGTCCAATTCTTCTGAGGTCAACTCAATTTCTTCGTAGTTACTTCGCATACTTCTTAGACCTCCTTAACAGAATGATGAAGAATGGGCCTCCGACCACACTCATAATGATGGATGCGGATACCTCATACGGAGCGGCTATCGTTCTTCCGATGGTATCTGCTAGCAGGAATGTAAACGCTCCGAACAAAGCACTGAATGGTACTAATGCCTTGTGGTCACTTCCTACCAGAATTCTTCCGATATGTGGAACAATCAGTCCTAAGAAACTGATTACTCCGGCTACTGCCGTTGAAATACTTGCAAGTAATACGGCAATCAGTGAAATCACGATACGCATTACATTAACGTTGATTCCAAGGCTTCGTGCTGTCTTATCTTCCAGTGCTAACAGATTGCACATCTTCGTCATAATCAGTGCCAGAATCAATCCCACAATTACATACGGCACTAATGTTTTCACATCATCCCAAGTTTTCATTGTAATGTTTCCATTGACGATTGCTGCCACGCCGGACATATTTCCGCCGTTCATAGAATTTAACGCACTGGATAAGCCGGTGAACATTGCATCGACTGCCACACCGACAAGGATAATTCTTAAGGGACTTAATCCCCCTTTCCATGACAGGCTGTAAACTAAGACAAATGCAATCACACCGCCAAGAAATGCAAATAATGGAGTGAAAAAAAATAAAGTCGGTGCAAATGCGGTAATGAGTACCGCCGCAAAACTTGCTCCACTGGAAATACCAATGATTCCCGGATCGGCAAGTGGATTTTTTAATACCGCCTGAAATAACACACCCGATACCGCTATCGCAGCTCCGGCTAACATGGAGATTACAATTCGTGGGAATCGTAAGTCATAGATTGTTGCCACGTCTTCATTGTACTTTACAAATAATCCTTTCAGTAGTTCCGGGAAGCTGACTTTCAGGCTTCCGATATTCACTGCCGCAAAGAATAATGCAACCAGCAATACGATCATTACAATAAAGGAAATGGCTGCTTTTGCTGTTTTCCGATGCTTTCTTGCTTTATCCTGACCGGAGAGGTTCTGGACTTCCATTTCAGAAGTCTCAGAAGTATTTTTTAATTCTGTCTCTTTCATCTGCCCTCTCCTTTCTACTTGCTCTGCTGTTCGTTGTATTTCTCAGTTGCGTCAGAATCCTTTGCTTTCTTCTGTGCATTGTCACTGGCTTCTTTTGCTTTTGCTGTATCTTCATCACTTTCCGGATAAAGAATCGGCTGTAATTCTTCCAGAGCCTGTGGATATTTGAATGTAGCACTCATGCCGAAATATTCATAAGTAAGGTCATAAACTCTGCCGTTTTTCACCGCATCGAAATGCTGCCAGATGTCATTCTCCGCAAAATCTTTATTGAACATCTCTACCACCTGATCCGGCAGTGCATGTGCGGCACGTAAGATAATATCCGGCTCTTTGGTTTTCATGTCCTCAGTATTTACGGTCAAAAATTCCTGATCGGTGTCAGAGTATACATTCTCGCCGCCTGCCAGTTCCACCAGACTTCCCACATAGGAATTCGGTGTTGCGATAATATAAGAACCAGGAAGTCCCATCAGGATCATAACCTTCGGATGGTCTTTTCCCTCATTCTTTTTCTTATAGTCATCGTAAAATTCAGTAAATTCGTCCACCAGTTTCTGTGCCTGATCTTCTCTGTCGAAAATCTCACCCAACTCCTGAATGGAACGGTACATTCCCGGCACACTTCTAAGATTCAAAAACGCCCAGTCTGTATCGATTGCTTCATATTTCGGCTGCAGATCACTCTGCAATGACACCGGACTTAAGATCCAGTCTGGATTTAAAGAAGATACAATCTCCATATCCGGACTCATGGCTGTTCCGACTGTCTCTACATCTTTGTATCTGTCGGGAATTGTGGATACGGTACTACTGCAAACGCCTACCAGATCCAGTTCCAGCTTGTCACAGATATCTGCGGTTGCCGGAGAAGTCGCTATGATTCTTGGGCTTTCTTTCATCGCCTGTACCTTTTTCTTCGCTGCTTCCACGGCTGCCTTTTCGTCCGGATCATCTATCTTCAAAAGGGACTCAGCATCTTCGTCAGAAGAATCCTTTTTCGCAGATTTACTGTCAGAGGACTTGGCATCTTCCGTTTTACTGTTAGAAGATTTGCTATCGGATGCGGAATCATTACTTGTTGGCTTATCTGTACTGCTCTCCGTCTTTGCATTGGAATCACTGCTTTTCTTCCCCTGACTCTGGTCTACACAACCTGCCAGAGAGAAAATCATGGTCATGGCAAGGAGGACAGCCGATGCTTTTTTTAAACGTCTATTCATCATCGTCCTCTGCACCTCCCCAACGTTTCCAGTTCTTGCGGAAGAAATAGATTACTCCGGATACTGCTCCAAGCAGAATCAGACCTGTTACTACAACTGCCAATGCAATCTGGAAAATCCGGTTGCCGGAAGAAGTATTTCCGCTGTCGGAATCGCTGTCACTTGTTCCATCTTTAGCTGTCGAAAGACTCAGTCCCTCTGCGGAATTCACTGCATTTTCCGTATCCAGCGAAGAGGAATCACTGCTCGGTTTTGCAGCTTCTGTAATACTGCTTTCCAGTTTCTTTGATGTGCCGGAAGAACTGCTGTCTGATGTGCCGTAGCTTTGAAGTGAGGAACTTCCAGAACTCAAACTGCTGTTTCCTGTTGATGAACCAGAGCTTTCCACCGTTCCTGATCCGTCACCGGATGTCACTGATGTTCCATCGGAACTGCCTGTTACCATGGTTGCATTCATATCTGTATTATTGCCTTCGCTGTAATTACTTGGGTACAGATAGAAAACAACATCTCTTCCCATCGGTTCTACATACATGGAACCTCTGACTACACAGTTTTCGCTCGGCACACGCATACAAACATCTGCGGTTGTACCGTTGCTGTCTGTACCATTTCCTGTTACGCCGATCTCGGATGGTGTTGACCAGCCGGAATCACCTACATTCTGTACCTGAAAGCTATGTCCACTGGTGTAGTCCATCAGACTCATGCGGAAAGTCAGATAATAAGCTCCATCGTCTGTTACTTCCAAGATACCATTGCTGTATACACAGCCTTCTACCATGCCCTGTCCTGTTGCATAAGAACTCTCTCCACCGGAATCTTCGATTACTCCGGTAACTGGGTGTGCGTAACATCTGTTGATCGCACAGCTATACACTGTCCCGCTTGCGGCATAAGCCTTAACAGCAGGAAAGCCTGCCATTAATTTCATTCCTATAAACCACCTTTCTGCGAAAGGCACCGATGGGGTTATGAAACTCTTTCTCGGATAAACCTTCGCTTCTTTTTCTTTGTTATACTCCTCTTGTAGGATACTGGCATACTACAGAACCTGAGGAGGTGAGTGGCGGGGCTGTATAGCGGCAACCCCGTATTTCTATATAGGTCGGCCATCCGTTAAGGCATCAATGTTTGGCGCATTCCCGTAGCCCGTAAACTTATCTCTTCCGAAGTTGACTCGATTTCGCCGGATGACCAGTCCCTGCCAGTCCTGCAAATTTCTTTACAGGAGGAACCCTATGTTTAAAATCTTTCGTAACAACTGCTGTGGTCTTGATGTCCACAAAACCTGGATCTACTCCTGCATCGGTATTACCGATCCCAATGGCCGTACAGAGTATAAGCAAGCCCGCTTTTCTTCCTTTTCCAAAGGACTCAGAGAATTAGCTGCATGGCTTGCCAAATATTCCTGTACCGAAGTCTGCATGGAATCGACTGGCAAGTACTGGATCCCTGTTTTTAACATCCTCGAAAAGTCCTGTTTTGTCACTCTGGCCCATCCCAAATATACTAAGCCCCAAAAGGGCAATAAGACCGACCGCAAGGATGCCAAATGGATCTGCGACCTATTCATGTGCGACATGATAAAACCAAGTTTTATCCCTTCGCCTGAAATTCGCCAGCTTCGGGACCTGATGCGCTATCGCTTCAAGCTCACCAATATGCTCACCGGTGAAAAGAACCGCGCACAGAACTGCCTGACTGTCTCCAACCTGAAGCTTGATGATGTCTTCAGTGATGTTTTTGGTAAGTCCTCCCGTTCTATCACGAACTATATCCTCGACCACCCTGGCAAAACCTTTGATGTCTCTCCTTTTGTAGATCCACGGTGCAAAACACCTGTCTCTGAAATCCAGGCTGCTGTTGACGGGGCGATCTCTCCCGAACAGGCTGTCAAACTTCGCCAATGCCTTGATCACATCGATGAACTTGAAGCCCACCGGAAAGAGATCGAGTCTGAAATCCTTCGGATCGCAGAACCTTTTTCTGCTGTTTTAGATCTACTTTATACTCTCCCGGGATTAAATAAGAATCCGATGACTGCTATTGCCATTCTCTCTGAGATTGGTCCGGATATGTCCGTGTTTCCGTCATCCAAACATCTTATCTCTTGGGCTGGCTGCTGTCCCCGTAATGACCAGAGCAACCAGAAAGTAAAATCCAGGCGAATCTCCCGCGCCGGCAGTTATTTGAAACCTCTTCTTGTCCAGGTCGCCAATGCCTTGATCAAATCCAAAAAGCACCCGGAATTTAAAGCGAGGTATCACAGGATCAAATCCCGCCGGGGTCATAAAAAGGCAATCATCGCTGTCTGCAAGATGCTCCTGACCGCTATCTGGAACATGCTGAGCAAACTTGAGCCTTACAACCCGGAAGGATTTCTGGAGCACAGGCCTGTCAAACAGGAAAAGACTTTGACAGTATCCCAGGCTCTTGAACTTCTCAGGCTTCGGGGATATACGATCGCTAATCAGTAGTCATCGTTATCCCTCTATTCTTTATATTTTGCAGTTGTATTCACCCGCTAATTGCTAATTTCCGGGTGGCTTGTTTGCTATACACTTTTTTGGTGGTTTACCTCTACTTCTTTGTTTCAAACTTTATCTCCTGTTATAACTTTTCAGAACCCTACCCATACATTCGCAAAACCGCACGATGTCTCGTGCTTTCTCGCTGCTTTGCAGCTAATTTTGCTCATGTATGGAGCGGCGACTCTATTCGAGCCGCCTTACGAATAAGAAAAGCTGCTACTTACATGCAAGCATGACGTATCAGCTTTTCTTATTCTAAAGGGTTCTGAATAGTCACCTTTTTGCCAAATCACTACTTATTATTTTACGTTTGCTTTTTTCTTTCTGTTGTACTCCATGATTCCTGCCAGTAAAGCGACTCCTCCGAGAAGAAGGATAGTTGCCCACAGGGTATTGTTCTGTACAACATCACCAGTCTTAACATTGGATGCTGATTTCAGGCTGGAACCTGATCCAAGGCTGGATGTTCCACTCTTCAGACTTGAAGAACCACTTCCAAGTGAGGAAGAACCAAGTGTGCTGCTTCCAAGTGAACTGCTTCCGAGGCTGTTATTTCCAAGTGAGCTGTTTCCAAGTGAAGAGCTGTTGTTGCTTCCGTTGGAGTTATTATTGTTGTTATTACCATTGTTGTCGTTCTTGTCAAAGTCTGGATCATCGGATGTTGTTGCTTTTAATGAAGTCCAATCCAGTTTCAGGAATACTGGCTGTGTTCCTGTACCAGAGCTGATAGCGTCCATGATTGGAACGAATACCTGTAACGGAACATATCCATCATCCAGAGCTTCCGGAATAAGCTCGAATGTTACTTCATCTGGATAGTTTGTTCCGTACTGGTCAGAAACCAGTGAGCCATCGCTGTTCTTCTGATAGCTGTCAACTGTAACATCAGCAAGTGTTCCCTGCGGATTACCATACTTATCAAGTGTATAACCTATTGTAAAGTATTTGAGCTTGCTTAAATATCCAAGTTTCTGTCCTACTGTCAATCCGTTGAAGTTCAGAGTAATGTAATATTTGCCATTCTTTACTGTCAGCTTAATTGTATGGTTGATTGCTTCATTTGACATAGAATAAGTATTCTTGTCTACTTTCACCATTGTTCCATAGATAGAGTAAACTCCATCAGCAAGGTTCTTGATATCCAGTTTCCCATCACTCTTCTTTGCTAACTGCTGGATTGCTTCTGTCAGTTTTGTCACCTGATCATCTACCAGTTTCTGTGATGCAGAATCATTATCCATTACATTCTGTGCTCGACCTACTGCACTCTGTAATGTTGCAAGAGAGCTTTCTGTATAAATGTCTGTCTGGCTTAAATATGTCTTTGCTTCTGCAATTTTGCTTTCCAGTTTGCTCTTATCTACAACTTCTTTTTCTACCAGTCCGTTTAATGCAGTTGTCAGAGATTTCTCTGCTGCTGCAACTTCTGACTCGGTTGCCTTTGGATTTGCTGCAACATTCTCAGCCAGTGTGATTGCTGTATTCAGGACTGTCAGACTGTTGCTTTCGTAAACATCTGTTTTTGCTGCTTCAGCCTTTGCTTTTTCGATCAGTGCATTTAAGTTTGTCTTATCAACAACTCTTAAACTGTCAAGTGCTGTCTGAAGTGCTGTAACCTGTGCCTGAACTTCTGCCTTGGTAGCATCTTCTTTTGCTGCTACTGCCTGTGCATTTGTAATTGCTGTCTTTAATGCTTCTAATGTTGCAGATGTATAAACAACATCTGTACGGTTTGCTTCCGCTGTTGCTTTTTCAATCAAAGCATTCAGTTCTGTCTTGTCTACGATCTGAGTTTCTACTGCATCTACGGCTGCCTGTAAAGCCTTCACCTGAAGATCAATTTCTTTCTGTGTAGAATTCATATCATTGTAAACATCCTGAGCTGTCATGTAAGCCGCATTTAAAGCGTTCCAGTATTCGTCAGCAACATCACCCTGCTGCATACCGGATACCTGATTCAGAAGTGCTTCGATTACACTGTTGTCTCTCTCCACTCCTGTCTCCTGTTTGATGTTTGCCCAGTCGATAGAAACTCTGGCAACCTTTGTACCCTGTCCTTCACCGATGCTTTCCATAACTGGAACATAAACCTCTACATAGAACAGGTTGTCGTTCAGTTCAATCGGGATTGATAATTTTTTCGGATACCAGTTTCCTTCTGTATTCTTGTCGTAATACTCAGAGTTCTTGTCATTAAATAAATCGTAAACATCTGTGTACTCTTCCAGAATTGTTGCATCGGAAGCTTCATATTTTACCGGATAATTATATTTGTTGTATTCAACCGTATCCATATCTACTTTTTTCAGTTTGTACAGATAACCTGTCATTCCGGCAAACTGCATGGACTGGAAATTCATCTCCAGTGTTACTTCACCCTTATTTGTAACTCTTACAATTCCGGTCTGAACCATGGAAGCATTTCCCATAGAATCTTCATCGGATGTTGCGTTGAGCAGTTTGATCGGTACGGAATATGTACCTTCAAAAATCTGCGGATATTTTTCAAAAAGATCACTCTGTTTGTTCTTAACAACAAGTGCTTCATAAGAAGAGGTCAGCAGTTTTGTCTGCTTTTCTACTTCTGCTTTTGTTGCATTGACATCAGCGGATACTTTCTGAGCAGATTTGATTGCTGCCTGGAAACTGTTCCAACTGTTGTCTGTATAAGTACCGTCATTTATCTTGGTCAGTGCATCTTTGATATAGCCATTTAATTCTGTCTTATCTACTGCATCGTCCAGGCGAACAAGTGCTTTCACCGCTTTGTCCAGTTTGTCAACCTGTTCTTTCATTTCATCTGCTGTCGCATCAGATTTTGCTAATACTTCTTCAGCTTTCTTGATTGCAGACTTCAGATTCTCATAGCTGTCTTTTGTATAATTTGCTTCTGCATAATTATTTTTCGCATCGGAAACTGCCTGATCCAGTTCTGCTCTTGCTTTTACTTCTTCTTTCATTACAAGACCTGCTGTTGCTGTATCCAAAGCTGTTTCTGCCGCTGTGATTTCTGACTGGAATGCCACTTTATCTGCCTGAACGCTTTCTGCTTTTGCAATGGCATCTGTGACTGCGGCAAATGAATCACTTGTGTAATTCTTCTCTTTTAATGCTTTTGCATCTTCTAACTTCGATTCCAGATCAGAAGTTTTAATTTCCTGTTTTACTGCAGATTTTAAATCCAGATTTAACAGGAGTTCTGCTTCTCCGCTTTCTGTTGTTACTTTTACTTTATGATTTTCTACATTTGCAGGAAGTGCAACTACAAGTCTGCCTGCGTCTGTATCTGCATCTACATATCCAGCACCTTTTCGATACTGCATACCGGTAATTCCGTCCACGTACAGATAAGCAGTTACATTACCGTCTTTATCTGTATATAAACGAGCAGATTTTAATCCCGCATTCAAATCATTTGCTGTTCCATCCTGATTGGTAAGTGTTGCCTGTACTTCATAAACGCCTTTTTCCATTGAAACGGCTGTTGACATCGGTACAAGTGCATCTACTGCTGACTGAAGGTCTGCGGATGCCTGATCTGCATTTTCTTCTGTCACATTTCCTTCCTGAGCAGCGATCACTGCCTGAAGGTCTGCCCAACTTTCTGCTGTATAATCTGCTTCATTTAATGCTTTGGCATTTTTCAGAACTTTATTGTATTTATCAAGTCCAGTTGCCTCTTTTAATCCGCTGATTGCATCAGAGATTTCTTTATCTAATGCTACGATTTCAGAATCGTTTGCAGATGTTGTTCCGTCGATTACCTTCTGAGCTTTTGCTACTGCATCAGATAATACTTTGTAAGATTCCTCTGTATAATTGTCGGCTGCATATTTAGATGCTTTGTCAACTGCTACAACTAAAACAGATTTATCATGAGTCGGCTCGTTAATTTCTGCTACAGGGGTTAAACCAGATAAAGTCATAAATGCAGTTCTGCATCCTTCACCAGATCCAGGAACTTTATGCTGAAGTTCATCCATGATAGGAACAAAGAAGTTCAGATATACCCCGTCATCTCTGTCTGCTGATTCCGGAAATTCGAATCCAACCGTCTTTGGATAATACAGATCATACTGTTCTGCATAAGAATCCATATCTGTGTTTCCTGAATCATTCAGATAATAACTGTAATAATCGAGTGGTGTATATTCGCTTAATACTGGAAGCCCATCTTCTTCTGTCTGCTCATTATTTGCCCAGAAAATGCCATTGCTATATCCGTACTTACCTCCGATTGTAATTCCCTGCGTATCAAAGTAAATATGTTTCTTTCCATTTTTAACTACTAAACGAGCGGAATCATTTACAACTGCCGAATTGCTCATAGATAATCTATCCGGCTGCTCCTGCTGCCACATAGTAACATTAACATTATATGTTCCGTCCTGAATTTCTGAAATGTCTACTTTATCTGCTTTTTGTGTAATAGCGATTGTATTATAAACACGAGTAGTACCTGTTATAACCAGTTCATCGCCTTCCATGTGAATAGTTCCATCATCATTTTTATAGGAAGACGAATCAAAATACTCTATCGGATTAAACATTTCATTTACTGGATAATACCATTGAACTTCTATTTTGCTCGTATCCCAGTCTTCCGGAATTTTTACTCTTAATTCTACCGCTCTTGATGGGATAACCTGTGAGTCATTCATTTTTAATGACAAATTATAGATCAATGCTTTTGAAGCGTTTCCTGCTAACAAAGAATAATATTTGTTATATTCACTAGCTTCATCTGATGTTTCCTGTAAAAGTTCTGCTCCAAATTTTGCTTTACTATTAACTGTGTAATTATCTGTTACAAGTGTAACATCACCATCTGTCAATTCGAGTTTTTCTTTCGGTGTTGTTCTTACTCGCAATTCTCCATAGTAGGTACCATCTTCTGTTTGTATCTCAACCTGTTTTCCAAAAATAGCTTCTTCTAAGTTTTCGTATTCAATGGAAAATTTTCCATCTTCCAAAATATTGTCTGAATAAACAGAAATATACTTATTCTTTTTTACTTCTCTCGAATACGCATACATATATTGGCGATATGAAGAAGTTGAAGGATAAGTACACTCGCCTAAATCCTTAATTTCTTCAAGTACTCTTATTGAATCAATGCTACTTGTCTCTGCTGTAACAGTAACTTTTCCATTCTCAATTTTTGCTTCACAAGTACCACTAAACAAATCATTTGCAGTTTTTTCTTCTGCTACAAATCCTGTGAAATCCGATGAATCTCCAACACTGGTTACAACTTTAGAAAGCTCCAATCCAATATTTTTATAATTTTCTTCGTTAATCTCTTTAGCAACTACTGCATTATTTACATCAAATGTAAATTTTCCGTTTACAATTCCGTACATATAGCTTTCCAAGTCATCATCTGTTCTTCCATAACTATAGAAAGCTTTAGTATACATCGTTCCTTCCAGTGTATCCACATCAAAAGAATACCACGACACACCCGTTGTTGCTTTTTCAACAGAATAATTTTGAATGTATTTATCATTCCACTCTTCATTAATTTGTCCTTGTTCCTTCAAATATTCCGTTGCCTCTGATGGATTTTCCTCATTATTAGCAATATATTTTTCTGGAATATTAAAAGTTCCCATAGGTGCATTCGAAGGTGCTATATCATCTGAAATTACACCCGGTTTTGAGAACTGCAAAATATCAATTTTTTCATAATTTTCAATCTGTAAGGTTACATGATATGTTCCATTATCATTCTTTTTTACTAGTGCAACATTATCCATGTAATCCTGAACTGTACCCGAATAAGGCTCCTCCGTAAGCAGTTTTCCAGAAGGTCCATAAAAAGTCAGTGGAACAACATATTCATTTTGGTTATCTAACTCTGTATTTGCGGTATTTGTTTCTTTCTGTTCACCAGCAAACGCTTGTATATTCATACCGCCAAGTAACATACTTGTACTCAATACAAAGGCTAATATCTTTTTTATTTTTTTCATTTTTCCTCCGTATCAAGTAAAACAAGCTGCTGCACTTTTTGGTAAAGCAGCTTGCTTTACATACATATTTACTTATTTTATTTTGCTGTGATGTCTGTAAGTTTCAAATATCCTGTTGCGTTCATCGGCATACTTCCAACGTATGTTGTGAATTTACCAGTAATTACACAGCCTTCATAAATTGTAGATGCATCTAAACCTGTGAATGTGAAGTAGTAATCTGTTACGCCATTAGTTGTAGTCTGTTTCGGAGTAACTGTTTTTCCATTAACTACCATTTTTCCTAAATGTCCAGTCAGACCTAAATATGTAATCTCATGAGTATGAACAACAAGTGTTGCCTCATCATCTGCAATCGTAATTTCTGCACGCATATCATTGAGTGCATCATCTCCCATAGATGTTGTTGTACAAGCTGAGTTCTTATAAAGATTCTGCTTTGCTGTGTACTTACCATCTGCTAATGAATCTGCAGCAAACGCTGTAACTCCCATTGCCAGTAACATTGTTGCTGCTAATAATGTAGCAACTAATTTCTTAATCTTTCTCATAACTGTAATCCTCCTTTTCTTGTCTTGGTATTAGCTTTTCGCTAATAAATTTTTAGTTATGATTGCTTAGAGTTCCGCAATATTATTTTCGGTTATTTGCGTCTAACTCCACATCCAATAGATACCATAATCCACCACACCTGTCAACACTATATTCAAATGATTTGTTGCCCAAATAGCAACAATTATAGCGATTTTTCTTTTATTTTTGTTGTTATTCAGACATTTTTTTGTGCAAAAAAGCCGTTGTTGATGGTATTTTATCAACAACGGCTTTTTATTGAATTTTTTCTCATTTTTGTTGCATATTTTGCACAATGATATTTTTTCTCATTTTGCTTTTTTATACCCAAAAAAATAACATCGCAGTGCTTTCCGGCATGTGCATCTCTCCCACGTTGCAAGTTACTGTAATCGGTACACTGCCCATTGTACCTATGCCAGTCCATTTATGCATTCTGCATGCTTCCATTGGAATTCTTACACGATTATCCTCAATCTCTGCTGTCTCAAAGATCTCGTTATGCTCATACTTCAGTGTTTTCAACCTGCCCGCCATCACCTTGCCATTCGCTCTGGAATGTGCCGTCATTTCTTTCAGCTTCAGTTCCAGATAACTTTCTCCGTGATTCTGAACAATTTCTGCTGTTTCTTCAAATCCTCTCATTGCCATAGAGTCTCTGCTCTTTCCCGACTTTTTATTCATACGATACAAGCGGAATACAACCGGATGCCTTTCGCATTTCTGCAGATTGTTCTGTATCTCCTGATCCAGTTCATTCTCTCTTCTTTTGTATACTGATTTCTTTTCTGCATGTGCATTGATCATCAATTCCAGCATATGAATGTCGATGTCTTCCACCATAACATCTATTGTTTTTTCTATCTCCTCCGGTCTCGCACCGATTTCTTCTAGGTATTTCTGAAGATTCTCGTATAACTCCACATACCTGCCCAGCCATTCCTGGCCTTCAACAGTAAATTCCAGTGTTTCTGTCAGAATCCCTCTTTCTATACAGTTTTTAAAATATCGGTTTACCGTTGAACGGTTCACGTTATAATATTCTGCGATACTTCCTTGTACTCCACGTTTCTTTTCCACCCTTGAAAGTCCCTGTAAATATTTTAATTGGAGCATCGTAGGTCTGTTCTGTCGTTTCAGATGTTCACCTTTTTCCATATTGTTTCTTATCTCCTTCTTTACCATACATGTATATTCAATTCCCGATAATCGATTTGCAGCGGTTTTTGGTCAAAACGGGTAATGGCAATGATTGCCACTGCTTCGGTAATTGGGATGCTCGTATTAGCGGTGTAGGTAAAAATATCTGTTGGGAGTTGATAAACACATTTTTCTTTTTTTGCCTGTATCCACTCTTCCTCTCTCCGATACCACACAAAACCTAAGGATTCCTCTTTTTTCGTTCGGAGCAGAAAACAGTTCTCAGACTTCTTAATTCTTAAAACAGCAGAATGTTCCAGTTTCTCATACTCGGCTGCAAGAAACCTTGGATTACGTCTTTCCGGTTCATAAAGTCCAAATGCCATCGGGAATTCTCCATCCCCATAAAAGGTATACAGATCCATGTCGTCATAAACCCTGTCATATATATCTCCATATTGCATAAAATTCTCAATTCCTTTTAATCCTTCCGGACTGATATAGTGTTCTACACGACACGCATCTTCCTGCGCCCGTTCCTGATCCATTCCACTTACCATCTGGAAAAACTGCGTGAGTTTCTCATGTCTGGCAAGGCAATCCATCCCCTCCAGTTTCCCTTTTTCTGTCAGTCCCAGATTACCATTTCCCGTTTCATATAAAAAACCTTTTGTTACCAGGCTTCGTACCAGTCCTGCCGCCTCGTATCCGGTTATCCCTGTTGTTCTGGCATACTCTTTTGATGTAATCTGTCTGCCCTGTCTCCATGTCCGATAGACATATTCCAGAAGATCTTCTTCCATCTCCCCTCTGCCCTTTGTCATATCAATATTTCTGTTTTCTATCTTCTTCATTGTTACACTTCCTACCTGTTTTTTTATGCATTTCCTTTTATCCGATATCCGGTATTTCCCGCAAAATTTTCTGTCAGTGGCGGAATCTTCGCATTGATGTCTGTTTTCTCGTTTTCTAATTACATTTTTGGTTAGCCATTCCAAACCGTTATATTTTTAATTATATTGTTCTTTTTTGAAGTTTGTCAATGTATTTTAATTACCTGTTTCCTTTAATTCTGACTGGTCTGTTGTCTGTGCATCAATGCAGACCGCATGGATGGCAAATCGCTTGCTGTATCCATTTCCCGTACATGTAGAAAGTGTCAGTATCTTATTGCTGGATTGCGGCTTTACACCTGTATCAACATCAGAATCTTTTATCATTTGGTCGATAAACTTCTGATATTCTTCACCAGGCTTGTATCCTACTTTGTATACATCGCCGCCGATGACTGCATCCTCATAGGAGAAAATCTGATAACGGTAGGCAGTTGTTTCGGAGTACACAGTAAAGTATTGATTCTCCTGCCAGAAGCCTTCGTCCTTATATTTCTTCAGACTTCCGAACATACTTCCATCTATCATATTGTGACCGTAAATGATGTTGTAATAGTCTGAAAAATCAGATTTGTTGAGACCTTCCAGAAAGATACTTCCTGCAATATGATTGTTGCCATGCAAGTCAGTTCTTAAATATTTTTCATTGTCACCCGAATGCAAAATCGGATAATTAATTCCAAACTCGTCCTGATTATCAAAACGTATCCAGCCGATGACATCCTGATTCTCGGCTTTCAGCTTGTCAAATTCTACCTTAACGTCCGTAAGCCACCAGTCTTTTTTCTTCTGCTTTCCATCGTCCGGTTCGGATTCATCACTGACATACTCCTCTGCCAGTTTCTTATAGCTTCGTGCTGTCCACAAACGGTCTATGTATGGAGGAAGAATATGATAAAGTGCAGTCCCAATCAAGATAATTGCAATAATAATAAATAATAACCAATGATATGATTTTTTCTTTTTCATCTTTCTATTACATTCCTTTCAAGACATTACTTTTTCCTCAACAACTCTGTATTCTATGACTATTGGTTAGTTTTGTCTAATCATTATACAATATTATTTCTTAAAATGTACATTTGTACTTGAGAATGTTTCTCGTTTTCCAACTTGAGTAATAAAATTCCAGCTCGCCTGTTACTTCATTACCTTTATACATGCTAATCCAATTCTTGATACGACTGAATACACTTTAGCACTTCAATTATCAACTCCTGGTACAAATCCTCATCAAATCTTCCATTTATCAAAGAGTTTTTTATCAGCAATGGTCGGAACATCTCTAATATCCGTTCAGTAGCTACATGGTCTCCCATCTTCGCCCGGAACAACACTTCTTCAAAATTCATCATCTTGCACCTCCCATCCATTTTCTTATCTTACGGATTGCATAATAATAAATCCCTTTCACCTTGTAAGGTGGCAAGCCATTGATCCGACTCATATCATCAAACGTCCGTTCCTCAAACACATGCTGATAAATCAGTTTTCTCTCATCCTCACGTAGTAAGAGCAATGCCTCCACAAGTTTCTGATCCTTCATCTCGTCCCATTTCGGATAGTCCCCATCTGCCTCTTTTAACAACAATTCTTCACGATATTTCAGTTCAAGGCTTTCTTCTACTGAAATGCCCATTTCTTCCATTGTCAAATCCTCTGCTGGCATTTCATTCCTGCTAATCCGCAGCATCTTTCGTAAATAATTCTGTCTGGCTCCTCGAATCTGCGCCAGTATGTATGCAGTAAACTGATTCTTAATCTTGGAACCGGTATATGTAAATTTATCCAATTGTTTATCCTCCTGTATTTTGATTTCGTTTTTCTTTTGAAATCCCAGAAGGCGGGGATCGACACCGTATTCCATTATTCGATAAAATTCGACAATCAAAAAGAAAGTCGAATCGGTTTATACCTAATTCGACTTTCCAGATTATCCATACTATTTCATGTGCTAATCCACATGTTATTAAGGCATATTCTGCATACTCACCAGAAGGATGTTCCACATATTGGTATAAGATTTTTTTAATAAGTTCTTGCTATGCCTATACCGATCTGTGTAACTCAATCAGACTCTTCTCCCAAATAACTTCCTTATTCTCTATTCACTTAACGCATTATATTGCTCTATCGCACGCATTTTAACGCATTTCATATACTGCGGAACTAGAGTAAAATATATGCGTTAAGTGAGGTGATGAAAATGATGGTTAAGAAATTGCTCGGAGATCTGGTCAAAGAAGAACGTCTTCGCAGGAATCTTTCACAGAATGCTCTGGCTGAAAATGTGCACGTTTCCTTACGCACAATATCTGATATTGAGAACTATAATGCT
>SFQZ01000099.1 GCA_004562915.1 bacterium | reverse complement strand
CACCTTTATATATGGGATGAGCCTTTGAATTATATTGATGTCTTTTCAAGAATTCAGATCGAGAATTTGTTTGAAATATTTCGTCCGACTATGCTTATTGTGGAACATGATGCTCGGTTTCGGGATAAAATTGCGACAAAAGTGATTGATATGTAAAATGAATATTGACAAAGCAGATCGAAAAGAGCATAATGGTAGGAAAATATTTACTCAATTTGGAGGAAGAGCGTATGATGAAGCTGGAATTGAAAAAATGGTCTATCGAGGATTCAGATGATCTGGTATCTATTTGTAATGCAGTAAGCAGAACGTATCTTTCAAACCGGTTGCCTTTCCCATATACGGAAGATAATGCAAAATGGTGGCTGGGTATGGTGGAAGAAAACGAAGGTTCAAATGGTATTTTTCGTTCCATTTCTGTGGATGATAAAATCGTTGGAAACATTTCGGTTGAAAGGAAAGATGACGTTTTCTGCAAAGATGCGGAAATTGGATATTTTCTACTGACGGAATACTGGTCAAAAGGAATTATGACAGAGGCAGTCCGGCAAATATGTCAAATTGCTTTTGATGAGCTTGATATTTTGCGGATCACCGGGCTGGTATATAATCCAAACAATGCATCCAAAAAAGTCCTTGAGAAAAATGGATTTGCAATGGAAGGCACGATGAAACAGGCCGTTGTGAAGGATGAGAGTATTTATGATCTCTGTATTTTGGGGAAACTGAGGTAGAATAGTATGGACAAAGAAATTCCATTCAAACACCCAGATAAACGGCGTGAGACCATTGATCATACTGTTGTGCTGCACCGAGTATTTGAATCGGCATCTGCCAGCCAGAAAATACCGATACACGAATTATTTGCCGTTTGCCTGATTGCTGTCATCAATGAAGGAATCAAACTTACCAGCCGAAAAAGGAGAGAATACAATCACACAAAATAAAAATCCGTATTACTCCGTTATATTGAATGGTATTTCAGCTATCATACTCCCGTCTTTGAACTAGTCAGCCCCGCCCATCTGTCCCATCTATGCCAGGACCGTAAAAAACGCCGGCACTTGATGGCAGAAGCCGCACAAAATGCGGCGTCCTGGCATCATAGTACCGCTGCGTTTTTTCCCGAGCGAAAGCGTGTCCAGGTATAGACGGGACAGGTGGGCGGGGCGTCCCTTAGTCCAAATCCCCTCTAATCTTCATCATCCCCCGAAGCCGTATAAGTCTGACGTTTTCTCGCCATCTCATCGCTTGCAAGGTATTCATCATAAGTCGTGATCTTATCGATCATCTTACCTCCCGGCATAATTTCCATAATACGGTTTGCGGTAGTCTCGACGATCTGGTGGTCACGGGAAGCGAAGAGCAGTACTCCCGGGAATTTTTTCATTCCGTTGTTGAGTGCGGTAATTGCTTCCATATCCAGGTGGTCAGTCGGCTCGTCCAGAATCAGGACATTCGCACCGGAAATCATCATTTTCGAAAGCAGACAGCGCACTTTCTCGCCTCCGGAGAGCACTTTAACTTTCTTGACACCGTCTTCACCGGCAAAAAGCATTCTTCCGAGGAAGCCGCGTACATAGGTCACATCCTTGACTTCGGAATACTGTGTCAGCCATTCCACGATAGTGTCATCGTTGTCGAATTCTTTCCCGCTGTCTTTCGGGAAATACGCCTGCGAAGTGGTAACACCCCATTTATAGGTTCCCTCATCCGGTTCCATTTCTCCGATCAGGATCTGGAAGAGTACCGTTTTAGCAAATTCATTTCCACCGACAAATGCGACTTTATCGTCATGATTGAGTGTGAAAGAAATATTGTCCAGAATTTTCACACCGTCAATTGTCTTGGAAATTCCGTCGACTGTAAGCACTTCATTTCCGATCTCACGATTTGGCTTGAAATCGATATAAGGATATTTGCGGCTGGAAGGGCGGATCTCTTCAAGCTGAATCTTCTCCAACGCGCGCTTTCTGGAAGTCGCCTGACGGGATTTGGAAGCGTTGGCGCTGAATCGGGAAATGAATTCCTGTAATTCTTTGATTTTTTCTTCCTTTTTCTTGTTCGCTTCTTTCATCTGACGAATCAAAAGCTGACTGGATTCATACCAGAAATCATAGTTTCCGGCATAAAGCTGAATCTTTCCATAATCAATGTCTGCAATCTGTGTACAGACTTTATTCAGGAAATAACGGTCGTGGGATACAACAATCACAGTATTATCAAAGTTGATCAG
Organism: bacterium; assembly: GCA_004562915.1. Lineage (GTDB taxonomy): Bacteria > Bacillota > Clostridia > Lachnospirales > Lachnospiraceae > Oliverpabstia. The sequence goes on along the minus strand of SFQZ01000099.1, from coordinate 6,333 downwards.
GAATTCTTCCAGCCATGCGATCGCATCCAGGTCCAAATGGTTGGTCGGCTCGTCCAGAAGCAGAATATCCGGTGATCCAAACAGGGCTTGCGCAAGAAGTACTTTGACCTTCTGTGCACCGGTCAAATCCTTCATCAAAGTATAATGAAGCTCTGTCTCAATACCAAGTCCATTCAGAAGTGTAGCTGCATCGGATTCTGCCTCCCACCCGTTCAGCGTGGCAAATTCGGCCTCCAGCTCGCTTGCTTTGATTCCGTCTTCATCGGTAAAATCTTCTTTTGCATAGATGACTTCCTTTTCCTTCATGATCTCATAAAGGCGCGCATTTCCCATAATGACTGTGTCCAGAACCGGATACTGGTCATATTTAAAGTGGTCCTGCTGCAGGAATGACAGACGATCCCCCGGTGAAATGATTACTTCCCCGGAAGTCGGTTCAAGCTGTCCGGAAAGAATTTTCAAAAAGGTTGACTTTCCGGCTCCGTTCGCTCCAATCAGGCCATAGCAGTTTCCTTCCGTAAATTTAATATTTACATCTTCAAACAATGCCTTTTTCCCGACACGGAGCGTTACATTACTTGTGCTTATCATAAAGTTTAATCTCCTTCATATAAAAAAATCTGATTTTAGGTAGTCCACGCATAATCGTAACATGCCTTGATGAATAACGCAAGTTAATTCATGCAGATTGTTCATATACCGTGAAAGAGGAAAATGACTTTCTTCTGTTGCAAAAAAACGTTTCCATTTCTAAACCAATATGATAAGATTATAGAAAAAGTAAACGTTCGGAGGAAATGAATATTATGACATACTCCAAAGAAATGGTAGATCTGAAATTTGCGAAAAGTGCATACTGGAATTTCCTTTTATGGGGGATCTGCTCTTCACTTGGAATGACGATATCGACCTTCGTTGATGCACTTCTGGTCGGAAATCTGGTCGGAAGCCAGGGGCTCGCCGTGACAAATCTTTCTACTCCGGTCTTTCTGGCATACGCATTGTTTGGGCTGACACTTGGAGTGGGTGCCAACGTATACATAGGGCGCCTGCTTGGTTCCTCCGATGTTGAAAAAGCAAACCGGGCTTTTCATTCTGTACTTGCAATTGGGCTTGGCATCAGTATCTGCTGTCTGATTCCTGCAGTTCTCCTTCGAAAGGAGCTGTTGGGGTTTTTGGGGGCAGGAGGAGAGTTGTATTCTCTCGCCGAACAATATTTGATTGTGGTATTTTGTTCTGCACCGGTTTTTATCATGTATCATATTCTTTCTGTTTCCGTGCGGACAGACGGTGACCCGAAACTTGCAGCATCAGCTTCCGCAGTCGTGATCTTGACGAATCTGACCTTGGATATTCTGTTTATGAAGGTGCTGAACCGGGGAATTATAGGAGCATCTTCTTCTTTATGTATTGCAGAAGGACTTGGTCTTATCGTACTGATGTCCCATTTCTTGAAAAAGCAGTCCTTGCTCCGGTTGGGACTTGTTACTCCGAGAATGAAGGAACTCCGCAATTTTGTTGTTAACGGATTTGGTGTGGGGTCGGCATATATTTTCCAGGGACTTGTCATGCTTGTTTTTAATATGCTTCTATTATTATATGGCAAGGAACAAGGCGTTTTGCAGGTAGCGGTGTTCGGAGTGATCTATACCATCAGCATGGCACCGTTCGCAGTATTTGACGGGGCCGGTAATGCGCTGGCAGTCGTGACCTCTATTTTTGCAGGCGAGCGGGACAGCGAAAGCATGATTGCGATCCTGCGTCAGGGTATGAAAGCAGCTGTGATCGCGGGAGGAATTTTCGGAATAATCTGTATCCTGTTTGCGAAAAATTTGGCCGACTTTTTCGGCCTGGATCTGGCGGCGGTGCCATATGCAGAATCGGCAATCCGGATATTTGCATTCAGCATTATTTTCACAGGGATCAATATGGTAGCAACGGCCTTCTGGCAGGCAATCGGACGGGCGAAGCTGGCAGGTGCCATGTCCACATTGCGCAATTTTCTTCTGATGCTGATTTTTGGAAGTCTGTTGATTGCCAGATGGCAGATCAAAGGACTTGCTCTTACTTATGTGTTGGTGGAAGGAATCGGCACGCTTTTTGTTGCAATCGTACATAAATATCAAAGTTCTTATCCTTATATAACCGAAAAATATCATGTAGTGGGACATGTCTTTGAAAATAATTATCCAATCCATGCCGAGAGTGTGGAACACATTTCTTCAGATCTGGATTCCGTTTGTGAGGAATGGGAAATCAGCCCGAAACAATCGTTTTTTATTCATTTTATTGCCGAAGAACTTCTACTCAACATCATTAAGTTCGGACTCAGGGAAAAAGGTGAAAAACGTTATGTTGCCATTAAGCTGCTGGAGAACGAAGACGAATATATCATTCGTATACGGGATAATGTCCATACATATAACCCTTTTGATTCCAGCGGGGATGAGATTGATAATGGTGTATTAAAACTGATCACAAAAAAAGCAAAATACTATTATTATCAGCGAAAACTTATTTTTAACTATTTATACTTAATAATATGATTTGGAGAATGGAATTGTGAATTGTAATTTTGTATTTCAGGATGACCAGGAACTGCACAGACTAACCGTACAGAACAGACTGCTCAGAGAGTATGAGCTTCCGGTTTTGCGACGGATTCTTTCCGGTAAATCCGATGTCCGGATTCTGGATATCGGCTGCAATGATGGTCACAAAACAGTAAACCTGTTTTCGGATTTTCCCGGTGTACAGGTAATCGGACTTGAATATCTCGAAGATCTGGCTGCAAGGGCAGTTTGCCTTCATGGGAATGATCATTTTACTTTTTGCCGGTGCGATGTGGAAGAACGTGATTTTGCACAGATCCTCACTGATGTAATGAAAACCAGAAAGATTGAGGCATTTGATGTGATCTATCTTTCTTTCGTACTGATGCATCTTGCCAATCCCCAAAAGCTACTTGTTATCCTTCAGCAATTTCTTGCCGAGGATGGGAGGGTGGTCATTGTCGAACCAAGTGACCGCACATCCAGGCTTGTTCCGGATGAAGAGGATCTGTTGGGAACGTTTCTGGAAATTCTATCCAGTGATCCGCTGGCCGGAAACAGAACCTGTGGATATGATCTTCCAAAGCTGCTTGCATCAAGCGGGTACCAAGATATAATTATAGAACAGGAAGCAATCTCCTGTAAACCGGAAGAACTTGCTAAAAAACAGGATATTTTTGAAACCTTTTTTTCCTATCTCCCGCAGGATCTGGATATTTTATGCGAGCAGAACCCGGAGAATCCCCAATATAAAGAATGGAAAACATGGATGGATCTTCATTATGAGACTTTAAAACAATCTGTTTGTCAGAAAAATGCAAAGATTTCCATGGGACTTCTGATCGTATCTTGTACCAGGAGGTAGTAGATGGAAAATATTTTAGTCGGAAAGGGACCGGAAAAAGAACGATTCTATTTAAAAGAGCTACAGGAAGAAGATTTGGATATGGCTGTCACGCTCTGTGACCGGTGCGTGGGTGTAAACCTATATCCAAGGAAAGAACTTGCTTCTGCAATTCAACGTAAAAATCATTTTTTTTATCTTCTTCTTACGTCAGACGAGGAAGCGGCGGGATATATTTATTTTTTTACCACTGTCATAAAGGAATTATCGACACGTGCCAGACTGCCGGAGGATCAAATCGCAGCAGTTTGTTTAAATAAGGAAGGGGTAATCGGAAACATTCAGTCAATTGGTGTCGCGGATGCTTTCCGCGGGAAAGGACTCTCTGTTTCTTTATTGGAGTTCAGCCTCAAAAATCTTGCAGAGCTCATGGCAGATACTGCATTTATTGTATGCTGGAAGATCGGGAAAAGAGTCCCGCTTCGCGCATCACTTAAAAAACTGGATTTCTGCTATCTCAGCGATGCGCATAAAGTCTGGTATGATGTTCCGGATTTAATCTGCCCGTATTGCGCAGGACGATGCAAATGCGACGCGGCGGTATACTATAAACCACTCACAAAGGAGGATGCACTATGAAAATGAAGCTGTTGCCTAAATTTATACTATCCCTTGGGGCAATGGGAGCCGTCTTAACTGTAACGATCTCTTTTTTCAGCTATGAAACGTCAAAAAAATCATTAGAAGAAATGTATGCGAAACAGGTGACGGTAGGAAGTGAAAGTATTGCTACGATGCTTTCAGTGGATGATGTCCGGGATATAATCGGTGAAAACAGCGATGAGACAGAAGCATATCGAGAAACGGAAGCGCTTTTCAATCAGTTAAAGGAAGACGGTGAGATTACTTATTTGTCTCTGGTGGTTCCGGATGAGGACAGCGTGACATTTTACATAGATGCAATGGTGGAAGAAATGGGAGATGATCCGGCAAATCAGATTCCATATGGTTCCGATATTCTGTATACGGATGCAGCTCAGGATGAAAAGGACCTGGAGAAATATGAACTGATCTGGGATCTCTATTCAGAGAATAAGGGAACAGACACACCGGTCATAACAGATAACTCTTATGGATACAACTATACTTCCGTTTCTCCGGTTCTGGATGAGAATGGAAATGCGATTGCGGAGATCCAATATATCCTTGATATGCAGAAGGTACGTGGGGAACTGAATTCTTTCCTTTATAAGATGCTGCTGATCGCTTTTCTGAATATCGTTGTTGTAATCATGCTTTACGTCGTATTTGTACGCAACAGTATTACAAAGCCGGTAAGTAAACTCGCTCTATTTACCAAAAAGATCATAGAATCCGGAGAGTTTAACAGGCAACATATTGAAATGAAGACCGGGGATGAAATCGAAGATCTCGGTCACTCATTCAATTATATGCTTGAAGAACTGGAAATCTATATCGATAATTTTGCCAAAGTTACAGCTGAAAAGGAACGGATCGGTGCAGAACTGAGTGTGGCTACCCAGATTCAGGCGAGCATGCTTCCATGCATTTTCCCTGCGTTCCCGGATCGCCCTGAATTTGATGTCTATGCCACGATGCAGCCGGCAAAAGAAGTCGGGGGAGATTTTTATGATTTTTTCCTTGTGGATGAGGACCATCTTGCTCTTGTCATTGCTGATGTGTCCGGCAAAGGAGTTCCGGCAGCACTTTTCATGGTCATTGCCAAGACTTTGCTGAAGAATAGTGCACAAACCGGCGCTTCACCAAAAGAAATTCTGGAAAAGGTGAACAACCAGCTCTGTGAAAATAATGATGCAGAAATGTTCGTTACAGTATGGATTGGAATTCTGCAGATTTCCACAGGAAAGATTGTCTGTGCAAATGCAGGCCATGAATATCCGGCAATCCGCCATGCCGGAGGATGTTATGAACTCGTGAAAGATAAACATGGTTTTGTTCTGGCCGGAATGGAAGGTGCCAGATACCGTGAGTATGAGCTTCAGCTTAAACAGGGCGACGGCCTGTATGTATATACTGATGGTGTGGTCGAAGCGACCAATGCGAATCAGGAGCTTTACGGAACAGAACGGATGCTGGCCGCACTGAACATAAATCCTCATGCAATACCAGAAGAGCAGCTTCCTGCTGTGAAAGCAGATATTGATTCGTTTGTCGGAGATGCACCTCAGTTTGACGATATCACAATGCTTGGCCTGTATTATCGGGGACCGGCAGGAAACAGTCAATAAAAATGCTTCAGAATGGTCATAAACAGTTATATTCGGCCTGAGAATAAGGAGGAAACGATGAAAAAGAGACTACTGGCACTACTATGTGTGACGATTTTGGTTGGGAAAAGACATCGGACACCTGGTCTTTGACAGCATCCAAAAAGTTATCGGATACCAAAGTCTATTATGCGGACGGTGTCGTTTACAGCGATTATTTCTATGTATATGGCCTGATATTATTTAATAATGACTATGATGTTCTGTGGAACCGGGTAAGTGTAAATGAACTCATAGAGGAAGATCCTGTGGATCCGGGGAAAGAAGATCCGGGTACCGATCATCCCGGAACGATCACTCCGGATCCGGATGATAACATCATCATCAAGATTGTACACACGAATGACATTCATGCACGAGTGACCGACTCAAGTGAAGGAATCGGTGTAGAACGCCTTAAGACGATTATTGACAGCTGGACTTCAGATGCCGCAATGAGCACCGTGATCGATTCGGGAGATCTTTTTCACGGACAGCCGATCGCAACGCTGTCAAAAGGCGAATCCATAGCGAAAATTACAAAAGCACTGGGATACGATCTGATGACAGCGGGCAATCATGATTGGAGCTACGGAAAAGACAGGTTGAAAGAGCTGGCGGAAATGGCTGACATTGAAATGCTTTGCGG
>SFQZ01000098.1 GCA_004562915.1 bacterium | reverse complement strand
ACATATGTCATTACCTCACATTTCATTATTTTGGAGGCGGCATTCCAAATACTCCCGCAAGTGACGGGGCATTTGGCTCTCGCGGCAGTCGCCAAATGGGCATGCAAGCATGTCCGCTTGGCCCGTTGCTCGCGGATATAAATGTCCCTCTATATATCCAAAGTTTCAGAGGGGCTTATACAACATGTTTCAGTTAAAAAAAGTCAAGATGAGAAAAATGGGCAAAAGAAAACCTCCGTATGAATCGAATCATACGAAGGTAACATGTTCTCATTATGTTGTATTTATTCCATGATATTGTCATTTTAAGAAACAGATAAACTGGAGGTTATCTCTTACAAACAGTGTTCATCAATACAATCACAACTACACAGTAAATTCCTGTTGTCCTCTTGTCCTATTTGTGCTATATCATATATATCTTTTCATTCATCCATGAAAACTTAGTTTACAATCATTATCTTCTTTACATAAGAAATTATATAATAATATTTAAAACTCCTAAAACTGCACCTACTAAAGCCCCAAGATTTACAATTGTATCCAATTCTTTTTTCATCACAGTCAGCACCAGTTTCTCCAGACTATCTACATTCATAGCATTGATTTTATCTTCGATAATTTCTGCAATATTCAAATTACCGATCAGCTTTCCGATGACAGAATCAATTGCTTTGTGATAAAAATCTGCTACTATTTTTCGAACGGCTCCTTCCGAAATATTCATATGGTTACAGAGATCTATGACAGATTGTTCTCCTAACGTATCAATTTTAGTTTCCAGTTCTTCCTTTATAAAATCTGGTCCTTTTTCATTAATATACTTTACTATTTCTCCTCCAACAGGCTGTATCAGGGAATTAAGCATTTCATCATTCAGAAACATTTCCAACATGGAGCCCTTTGTTTTGGCTTTAACAGCTTTTCCGGCTTCCTGAACAATAAGATTATCCAGATTCATATGTTGAACAGAATCAAGGATCTGGCTGGACAGTTCAGAAATCAATCTGTTTTTTATCTCTTCATAATTCAACTCGGACGAACATACTTTTGAAACACAGGTATGAAGATCAACAGATAATCCCTGAACAATCTGATCCACAACAGCATTTTCTGTTTCCAAAGAAATCATTTTCTGTTTAATATCATCTTCCGTTAGAAGATCGTCCGCCACAATAATTCCGATTGCTCTGGCAAGCCTTGGCTTTCCTTTAGGAATTGCCCCCGGAGTAAAAGGAAGTTTTCGTCCAAAGATTCTGACTTCCTGTTTAGGATAAAACAGCATTTTGACAGCGATATAATTAGTACAGTATCCAATCAATGCCCCTATAATGGGTCCTGCCAGTTTTTCTAACATTTTTCTTTTTCCTCCATAACACTCATATAAGCCGGACGGATAATCTTATCTGTGCAGATCAGTTCTTCCATACGATGCGCACTCCACCCGACTACCCTCGCTACTGCAAAAATCGCAGTATATAATTCACGTGGAATGCCTAGCATGTCATATACAAATCCGCTGTAAAAGTCCACATTCGGGCTCACTCGTTTTATAGTATTTCTGTTTTCTGCAATCAGTTTAGGTGCAATCACTTCAACATTCTCATAGAGCTGGAGATCGCTCTCCCGGCCTTTCTCTCTTGCCAGCGCTTCCACATATTTTTTAAATACTCTTTCTCTTGGATCCGACAATGTATACACCGCATGTCCCATTCCGTAAATCAACCCTTTTTTGTCAAATACCTGTTTGTCAATTATCTTCATAAGATATGCTGATATTTCTTCTTTATCAGAAAAATCCTTTACATTTTCCCGTATATTATCCATCATCTCCACAACTTTTATGTTTGCGCCGCCATGCTTCGGTCCCTTCAAAGATGACATAGCGGCAGCAATTGTTGAATATGTATCTGAACCGGAAGAGGTCACCACTCTGGTTGTAAAAGTAGAATTATTTCCGCCGCCATGTTCCATATGAAGAATCAATGAAGTATCCAGAACTTTCGCTTCAACCGGTGTGTATTTCTGATCATGCCTGAGCATCATTAGAAGATTCTCAGCTGTAGACAGTTTCGGATCCGGATTATGGATATACATACTCTGGTTTTTTTCGTAATGATTATAGGCATGATATGCATATACAGCAAGGAGTGGAAATTCACTAATCAGTTGGATGCACTGCCGCAACGAATTACTGACGCTGATGTCTTTTGCCTTTTTATCATAAGCAGCCAGTGTCAGAATACTTCTTGTCATTGAATTCATAATATCCTCAGATGGTGCCTTCATAATAACATCTCTGGTAAAGTTCGTTGGAAGCGTTCTGCATGTGCCAATCACTTCCCGGAACTTTTTTTCTTCATCTTCTGAAGGCAATTCCCCCATCAACAGAAGATAAGCGATCTTTTCAAAACCAAGCTGTTCTTCTCCAAGATTGCCAATCAATTTTTCTACCTTATATCCACGATACCACAATTCCCCGTCACAAGGTACTTTTTCTCCATCTTTCACACATGATGATACAATACGGGAAATCTTAGTCAAACCGGTAAGCACACCTTTTCCATTTTCATCCCGCAGCCCCCGGTTAACACCAAACTCTTCATACAATCTAGGATCAATATGATCATTTTTCCGGCAGATAGCTTCATTCTGCACAGCATAATCATTCATCCGCTTCATCAGCTCTCCCATACGAATCGACCTCTCCCATCCCTTTTATTTCGCTGCACATCAGGTTATCCAGTTGTTTCATCATTTTTAATAACATGATCAAATTATCTTTTCCGAATTTGTTGATCACTTTTCCATAGCATTCTCTCAGAATCATTTCCTGACCCTTAAACAGTTTCTGTCCCGTTTCTGTAACAGTCACATATGTTCCTTCACTTCCGCTTCCTTCATAAGACCACAGTACCAGTCCACGATCTTTCAGCTTTTCTACCATTTTTGATGTCTGCCGTATTGTCAGCTGCATCTTTTCTGATAAATCCTTTAAATACGTTCTCCCATTATTATTCGGAGAATTTTCTCTCTCAGATTCTATAGTATACAAAGCAATATACTCCTGAAGTGTCATTTTACGAAACAGTTCCTGTATTTTTCCTTTATTCATCAGATACCGACGATAGGTTAATTCATTTGTAAACTTTCTGATTTCATTTGCATTCAATATTTCTCTCTGCTCTGGCATCTTCAACCGCTCCTCTCTTTTTATTTACATCAATACATGTTATTTTCTTATTTAATCCCCAATTTCTGCCTGAATTTTAATGGCAAAATCAACCGCATTTTCCAGATCTTCTTCATCCGGATGGGTATTTCCCAGTCGAAACATCTGCTGCATCTCTTTTTCTTTACTTGGCATCTGGCTGATCATAATTTTCCTTCTATCTGACTCCACATTCCCCTGACAGAGAAACATTCCCAGATACTCTCCCTCGTCCGGGTACCAGACTTCAAGATTTTTTTCAAGCTTTTCTTTATATTGGTCTGTCGGCACATAACCGCAGGTAACGAACACTGCATATTTTCCGCCTGTAATCTGCTCAAATACATCTGAGATATCCATGCTGCAGGAATAACCATGAATTCCAAACCCGATCAGATAGACATCCGCCGCAGGTATATCCTGCTCTGTATCAATATCTACAATTGTTTTATCCTCTGTATTTAAAGCACCATAGATCTTTTCTGCTATTAAACGTGTATTGCCACTTTTTGACTGATATATAACTGCATATTTCATAATGGACCTCATTTCACATAAAAACAGAAGCGAACAAAAAGAGGAGATGTACCAGCCATCTCCCCATTTTGTTGCTCGCCAATGATTTGATTTTACCTGTTCTCTTTAATACATTTCCGGCTGTGGCTGCGGCGCAGGTGTATTTTCCTTAATGTCCGCTACCGCAGCTTCTGTAGTAAGAAGTGTAGCTGCCACACTTACCGCATTCATTAATGCATTCTTTGTTACCTTCACCGGATCAATAATACCCTGTTTCATCATATCCACAAAGGTTTCTGAGGCTGCATCAAATCCCATGCCAGGCTCACTCTTCTTTACCTTGTCTACGATAACCGGGCCTTCCAGACCTGCATTTTCCACAATCGTATACAGTGGTGCTTCCAGTGCCTTTGCTACGATTCTGGCTCCGGTCTTCTCATCACCCTCCAGGGCTGCTAACAGTTCCTCTACCTTTTTCTGTGCATGGATATGTGCAGATCCGCCACCGCAGATAATGCCTTCCGATACGGCTGCTTTTGTTGCGTTCATGGCATCTTCCATGCGGTATTTAGCTTCTTTCATTTCTGTTTCTGTTGCCGCGCCGACACGGATCACTGCAACGCCTCCGCCCATCTTCGCGATACGGTCCATGAGTTTATCTTTATCAAAATCGGATGTTGTTTCAGCCATCTGTCTCTTCAGGCTGGCGATGCGTGCATCAATGTCTTCCTTGTTCCCGGCACCGTCTACGATCGTGGTATTTTCCTTTGTAACCTTTACAGATTTTGCACGGCCAAGCATATCCATCGTGATATCTTTCAGTTCAAGACCCAGATCCTCCATGATTACCTGACCGCCGGTAAGTGTTGCGATATCTTCAAGCATTGCCTTTCTGCTGTCACCATATCCCGGTGCCTTTACAGCAACGACCTTCAGGGTACCTCTCAGTCTGTTGACAATCAATGTGGTAAGTGCCTCTCCCTCCACATCTTCTGCAATGATGAGGAGTTCTTTCCTCTCTCTCATCACATTTTCCAAAATGGGAAGGATGTCCTGGATATTTGAAATCTTCTTATCAGTCATGAGGATATAAGGATCCTCCATGTTGGCGATCATTTTTTCTTTATCATCACACATGTATCCGGAAAGATATCCATTATCGAACTGCATACCTTCGACTACGTCGATCTCCGTCTTCATGGTCTTTGATTCTTCAATCGTAATAACGCCGTTCTCTCCGACTTTTTCCATTGCATCGGCAATCATCTCACCGACTTCTTCATTACCGGAAGAGATTGCAGCTACTTTTGCAATATGATCCTTCCCAGTAACAGGATGGCTCATTTCTTCAATTGCCTGTACAGCCACATCTGCTGCCTTCTTCATTCCTTTTCTTAAAACAATGGCATTTGCACCTGCTGCGATATTTTTCATTCCTTCTTTTACAAGTGCCTGTGCCAGAACTGTAGCTGTTGTTGTTCCATCTCCCGCAATGTCGTTTGTCTTGGTAGCCACCTCTTTTACAAGCTGTGCGCCCATATTTTCAAAACGATCTTCCAGTTCGATCTCTTTTGCAATGGTCACACCATCGTTTGTAATTAATGGTGCACCGTAAGATTTATCCAGTACAACATTTCTTCCTTTTGGCCCCAATGTTACCTTTACTGTATCTGCCAGTCTGTCTACGCCGGCTTCCATTTTTTTTCGAACATCAATATCAAAACTAATCTCTTTTGCCATGATAATTTCCTTCTTTCTACTGTTTCTATTACTCGACAATTGCCAGAATGTCATCCTGGATTACAATTTTATATTCTTCGTCGCCAATTTTTACTTCTGTGCCGCCGTATTCAGAAATAATGACTTTATCTCCTTCTTTTACCTGCATGGCAACCCTCTGTCCGTCTTTACATTTTCCCGGACCAACTGCAATTACTACAGCTTCCTGCGGTTTCTCTTTTGCGCTGTCTGGCAGAATGATTCCTGATTCTGTCTTTTCTTCAACATCCTGATACTGAAGAACTACTTTGTCACCCAATGGTTTTAATTTCATATGAATAACCTGCCTTTCTTTTGTTAGCACTCTTGCTTGTTGAGTGCCATCGTGTTTCGCAAAAAATATGTTTCTCGCGAAACATATTTTATTTTTAAATTATTTATTTTTAAAGTATTATATCACCTGTATTTCTCTTGTCAATAGGTTTCCAAAATAATTTAAAAAAGATGCGAAGCACCTTAACCATTACTTTGCATCTTTTGATCATCTAAATTAATTCATTTATATTTTTCCTGATTTTTTCCGATACTTCCCGAAAAACCTTCAATTCTTCTTCCGACACACCTTTTAAAATCATCCCGTTCATTGCTTCCCTTCTCTTCGTCATTTCTGTTACCAGATCCTTCGCATAATCAGATATTTCATAATGAATATATCTTCTATCATTCTTATCCGGTATCGCAATAAGATAATTTCTCCTGCAGAGACTGTCAACTGCCTGCGAAATATGTCCACGGTTCATCATCAACTGATGGTGGATATCCGTAGAGGTATTATGTGTTCCGCATTTTGACAGGAAGTATAATATCTCCAGTTCTGCTCTTTTCATATCATATTTTTCTCGTAATTCAACGCTCTGTTCCTCTAACAGCTTTTTAAACTGTCCTCCCTGCAATATGATATCAATTTGTGTATCCATTTAGTTCAGCTTCTTTCAATGTTTTTTTCATTCTATCACAAGTTTAATAATTCGTCACCATTTAATTTTAAACGACTTTTTTGTTTCCTCTTAATTAATGATTAACATCTGGAATCTATTCCGCTGAATCTAATATCAGTAATTATTTTATTTCGCAAAGTTCACAAAATCTTCACACAATTATTAGCACTCTCTATTGACGAGCGCTAATTCATATGTTATATTACACATAGAACAAAGAAAGAGAATATGATTTTCTTCCTGATATTCATAAATCAACACTTCGGGTTTCTCCGATAGTGCAAACTTTAGTTTATGTCATGAAAGGAGATATGACTTATGTTAATGCCTAGTATTTTTGGAGAAAATTTATTTGATGATTTTATGGATGATTTTGCTTTTCCGGACATCGATAAAAAATTGTATGGAAAACATGCTCCCCATATCATGAAGACTGATGTGAAGGAAAAAGACAACGCTTACGAAGTGGCAATTGATCTTCCTGGATTTAAGAAAGACGAGATTCAGATCCAGCTTGAAAACGGTTATGTAACTGTAAGTGCAGCAAAAGGTCTGGATAAAGATGAAAAAGATAAGGAAGGAAAATATATCCGCCGCGAGCGTTATACCGGAAATGTAAGCAGAAGCTTTTATGTAGGAAATAATGTTCAGAGAGAAGACATCCATCCGAAATTTGAAAATGGTATTCTTTCCTTTACTGTTCCAAAAGAGCAGAAGGCAGTAGAAAACAACTCACATTATATTTCCATCGAAGGTTAATCTCAAACGGGCAGGGAATAAAACCCCTGCCTGTTTTAAAAGCCAAATGCAATCGGAAAAGAGGTTTTTGATATGAGTAAAACGACATCAAGAGTATTATGGATTTTAGCCGGAATCTTTCTGATTATAACCGGAATCGGATGTTTGAGGAATCCCGGAAAAATTCTTTATGGTCTTCCCATTATCTTTGGAGTTGCCATGATGTTTTCCGGCATTATAGATATTGTGATATTTGCAGCCGGTCATGATTATATGGCAGGATCTGGCTGGTTTCTTGCTGACGGCATTCTAACCGTACTGATGTCTTTATTCATTTTGGGAAATGGATGGTTTACAGCAATGACTATTTCCTTTATTTTAGGAATGTGGCTGATTTTTTCAGGTATCACCAAACTGGTTAATTCCTTTGACCTTCAAAAACTGGGAGTAAAGGGCTGGGGCTGGTTTACAGTACTTGGAATCCTTCTGACTGTGATTGGTTTTCTGTCATTCACACATCCATTTGCAAGTATTGCAGCTATGGCCTGGGTAATCGGATTTTTCCTGATCCTACAGGGTATTGTATCTGTCATGCGTGGATGCTTTTCCAATCGCTTCTGGATGTAAAATATAACAAAAAATAACATTGCCAAGGAGGAAAAAAGGCACCTCTTCATATAGATTCGGCTGCATACAAAATTGTGTGCAGCCTTTTTTAACGAATGCCTAATTCCAAAAACAATTTGAATATTCTTGTGCGATGAAATCGCACTTCCGGAAATCTGGAAATCAGATGTCTGGGAAGTGGAAATCATCTTATGCTCTCAGGATAATGCCTGTCAAAACAAACTACGATCCCAATTCTTCCAAATGACGTATCAAAAACCTGAAAGCCATCGTCAGAAGGAGCATAATAATCCTGCTCGTAAAACTGCTTCGCTTGAGCAATATGAACCATTTTTTGAATCCCCTGAATCTCTCCATTCTCATTAATGAACAGGCTGGCGTCATATGCTTTCCCATCTTGTTCCAGATATATATTTGGAACAGTGATAATCTTATTTTCATAGCTGACTTTCTGAAAAGCCTTAACCTCTTTTGAATTTATGGATAATCGATATTCAGATACATCTCTCCCTTCATGCTGGGGAAAAAACTCTGTCAGTTGGACCTTCGGAAATAATATCAGGTTCGCTTTATTTTCAGCTGCTTGCTTGATATACTTCAGGCTTTTGGTATGGTTTTTCTTCATATTACCTTCATTTTTCATTTGGGCCAAAGCTATTCGCACCTCTGCTTCACCTCCACTTTTTTATACCATACTCCAGTTTCAAAGGTTCTAACCATTTTCGCATTCCATTGTTGTTTACTTATTCTTTACAACCCGTTTCTGTAAATCTCATTGATCACAGCCTGGGTATGTTCCATTTCTTTTTTCTGTATGATTGCATCTCTGTCACTTAAGATTGCAAGCATTTCATCTACCAGATTCTCGATTCGTGGATTACTTACCCGATACAAATAACCAAGCATCCGGGTGGCAGTATAATCTGTATTCATATTTTTATAGGCTATTTCCGCACAG